>JAGVGV010000632.1 GCA_020056895.1 Deltaproteobacteria bacterium | reverse complement strand
TCCATACGGTCCACCTCCAGTTGTAGTATATTATACTACAACTAAAAGGCGCAAAACAGCGTTTAAACGGACTTCCCCCAATTCCTGACGTGCACCCAATATGAGTGGAACCATTGAACCATCGTCCAATTCGTGATACCATTCCCAGGGTTTTTCGGGTTCATTCTCATGCGTTTTGGCGTTGTTGCATCCCGGTCAGACCCGGCCGCCGGAAGGGGTTTTCAGGTCCAATTGTAAAGGGGGTTCACTTCATGCCGATTCCAACCTGCCAGCAATTCGAACAAAGCACCAGACAACGAGGCATAGGAAGCAGCTTCAAAGCACGCGGGTCCAACATGATCGAAGTGGACCACGCGCTCGATTTTTATTGGGATGTGGTGACCAAGGGCCGACCAGTTGGCGAACAGATTGGCGCCCTTTGCCGTTTGCTTCGGGAATGCCGCCGTTGGCTGGCGAAGAAAAAGAAAAAAGCGGCTCGCCAGGGGATGCTCCCGGGGTTCATGAAATCTGAAACCCACGGCAACCGGATGCTGCAGGTCCAGAACCTGGCCACAGAGGCCCTGGCGGAACTGCAACGGCTGGAACCCGGCTTTTTCAGGTCCCAAACCTATTACGACCAGCGGAAAGGGACTTTTCGGCCCGCGTTTTACGTCGTCCCGAAAGCGCTTCAAGGCGGATATCAAAATGAACGCCGAAGCTATCTGGGCCACGGGAAAACCCAGGCCTACGCGGCCACCAACATCGTGGGCGAAATGGATTATATGCATGACGATGCCGCCACCATACCCAAAACCTTTTCAAGAGGGCTTGTTCAGAAAATTCAGGCCCATGGGAAAAAGGCCCTGGACCAACTGACCGCCGAGGAATGGGAACAGATCGGCCAGCATACGGAAAGCGGCAATATGTGGCAGGTCTTTTACATGAACAAAATCGAGCGCCTGCGGTATCTGCTGCGACCGGACAACCATACCGGGTTGTTGATGGACTGGCAGGACCAGCCCGCCAATCTGGGCCAGGTGCAAAACTGGGCCTGCTATGCCAACCATCCCTCGGATTCCCCGCACGCCATTTCCCTGTACGCCATGGACGAACACGGCATGCTGTTCTCCGGTCAACTGACTGACATCACCCAATTGGTCGGAGGCGGCCGGTACATCAATCATTCCTCCTTTCTGTCCGGCGACGACATCATTTGCGCCGGATCGTTGGTGATCGAAAACGGACGGTTGAAGCTCATCACCAACAATTCCGGACATTATTGCCCTCCGTTGCGTTGCCTGCGGAACGCGCTTCGCGTGTTGAACGCCGATGGCGTGGACCTGACCCAGACCACCGCGGTGGCTCTGGCGTTTGAAGGACACCAGGAATACGTCCAATGGTACGATCCCCAATCGTTGATAATGAATGATAACCCCGCGCCCAGCTATCGGGCCGCCAAATAAACCCGCGGGCCGGGGGTGAGCCTGGACGCCACGCCCGTTTACCGCGCCCAAAAATAGACCAAACTCAGGGGCGGCCGCCCTTCCGGTCCCCATCGGGAAGCTGGAGGCCGACCCCGCCTTTCGCTGATTCCTTCGCCCCTTCTTCGTTCCCGTTCCCCCGAAGCCGCTTGGGGTGTGGTATAACACCCCAAGATGCGCCTCTTCGGGGAGACCATGGAACGCTTCGTCGCCCGCCAACCCATTTTCGATGCCCGCGGCCGCGTGTTCGCGTACGAACTGCTTTTCCGATCCAGCCTGAACAACTATTTCACCGCCGTGGATGGCAACCGGGCCACCAGCGAAGTGATCGTGGACAGTTTTCTGGTGGTGGGTCTGGACCAGATGACCGGCGGTAAAAAGGCTTTCATCAACTTCACCCGCGAGACCCTGATCCGGGATTTCGCCCTGCTATTGCCTCGGGAGGCGGTGGTGGTGGAAATCCTGGAAACGGTCGAACCGGACGCCCAGGTCCTGGACGCCTGCCGGAAACTGAAGAAAAAAGGATACACTCTGGCCCTGGACGACTTCGTTTACGATCCCCGATTCGAACCCCTGGTGGAACTGGCCGATGTGATCAAGGTGGATTTTCTCCAATCGAGCGCCGAAGAGCGCCGACGGATGACCGAAGCCTTTATCCCAAAAGGAATTCGGATGCTGGCCGAAAAGGTGGAAACCCGGGAAGACCATCGTCAGGCCAAGGACTTGGGCTATTCCCTCTTCCAGGGGTATTTTTTCAGCCGGCCCGAAGTGGTGGCGCAAAAGGACGTACCCGCCAATAAAATCAACATGCTGCGTATTTTACAAGAAGTTCATCGTGCCGAAATGGATTTCGTCCGGTTGGCCGCCGAAATCCAGAACGAAGTCTCCCTTTCCTATAAGCTGTTGCGGTTGGTCAATTCCGCCGCCTTCGGCCTTCGGGGCAAGGTGGACACCATCCAGCGGGCGTTGGGGTTTCTGGGGGAAAACGGAGTCCGCCAGTGGACCAGCCTTTTAGCCATGGCCGGCATGGCCGGAGACAAGCCCGAGGAACTGGTGGTGGCGTCATTGGTCCGCGCCAAATTCTGTGAAACCCTGGCTCCGGACCTGGGGTTGGCCGAGCGGTCCGTGGATTTGTTTTTGATGGGTCTTTTTTCGCATTTGGAAGCCATGCTGGGGCTTCCTTTGGCCACCGCGCTGGCGGACATTCCCTTGAGCGCCGACATCCGCGAAGCGCTGATCACCAGGAAGGGCCGGCTAGCCGGCCTTTTGCGGATCGTAAACGCGTACGAACACGCCGATTGGGCCGCCCTCCACGCCCTGGCCACCAGAATCCACCTACCTGAAAACACCCTGGCCGAGGCTTACCTCGAAGCCATTCAGTGGCCGTCCAAGGTCCTGTTTTAACGACCGTCTCGTAAAAATTCGGAGTCGGGTGAAGCGTCCCCCTTGTTTGGAGCCGGCCTGGCTTTATTTGGATTTCAGTTCTTCCCAACTTTTAGGTGTTCAGTGCGCGGCCAACTACCGTGCTTGGGTGATTAATTCAGGAGTCATCTCCAATGAAATGCGATCATGATCGATGGTCGTCCAAATTACTATGTTCACTGGGGAATAGTACACAACCGGAGATTAGGCCCTGTCAACGAGAGGCGATCGGTCCGAGCGGCCTTTCCGGGGGCAGGGAACCGTTGACCGGAAGCAGCGAAGGGGCCGGAAGATCAGCCCCTTCGCCGGGGTCCCAAGCTATTTCAAGGTCCTCCGATCCTGCCGGTGGAGGTATTCCATCATCGTTTTCACTCCGGCCCACTTCAACGGCCCTGGAGGAAACTTCCGAAGCGGAACATCGGGATAGGCCGTGTCCTGCCAGCCGTGTTCCGTTTTGTTGTACAGGCTGGCGATCACCTGGCCGAACAGGAAGGTGGTGGTGATTCCATGACCGTTATACCCCAGGCCATAATAAATGTTTTGGTGTTCGCCCATTACCCCCACGGTTTCCAGGCCGTCGAAGGTGACATCGATCAGGCCGTTCCAGACACTTTCGAATTGAATCCCCGAAAGGGCCGGATACAAGCGGACCAGTTCATCCAGCATCAGCTTGCCCACCCGGGCCAGGTCGCCCTGGTAGTGGAGATCGTCACCGTAAAAGTATTCCGCGTTCCCGCCGCCGATGACGATCCGTTGATCGTCGGTCATGACCAGATGGTACAGGAAGTTCCGGGAATCGTAATACGGCAGGCGGCTTTTCCAGCCAATCGCGGCTTGCTGTTTGGCGTCTAGGGGAGGGGTGATGCCGCACTGGGCGTGGACGGGAATGATCTGGCTTTGGAAATACCCCAGCTGCATGGTGTACGCGTTGGTGGCCAGAACCATGGCCTTGGCCAGCACCTGTTTCCCGACCGATCCCACCTTCAACCGGATCTCCCGGCCGTCCTCGATCTCCATGACCGGACTGTTTTCGTATACCTTCGCCCCGCCTTTTTCGGCCGCCCGTTTGAGCGCCAGGACCAGCTTCAGGGCGTGAACCTGGCCGCCGCTGGGGTCCAGGATCGCGCCGGCGTACGCCTCGGTCCCCAGTTTCGCGATGGTTTCTTCCCGGTCCAAAAGCTGGAGGGGAATGCCAATTTTTTGAGCCTTGGCCACGTACTCTTCCTCGGCTTCGACATCCTCGGGAGTCAAAATGGCGTACAAATAACCATCGAGCCGCAGTCCGCAGTCCACGCCCGTGGAATCCACCAGTTTTTTCATGGATTTCATGGCGCCGACGGTCAGATCGTACGTGAGTTTATGGGTTTCCTCGTCTTCGGCGATCTCCATGGCTTCGGCTCCGGTTTGAGGCAGCACCATCCCCCCGTTCCGGCCCGAGGCCCCATACCCCACCTGGCGCGCTTCCAACACGGCGATCTTGAGGCTGGGGTTGGCGTTGGCCAGATGATAGGCCGCCGAAAGCCCGGTATATCCTCCGCCGACGATGGCTACATCGACGGATAGATCCTCTTCGAGCGCGGGATTGGCCGGTGGTTGCACTTTGGCCCAATAGCTGTCGTTGGGCGGCCACTCCATGTTCTTCGGCAACGAACCGGCCCGGCCGATCCCCGGGATCGGAATCCCCATCGCCGCAGCCGTGGCTCCTCCGGCGGCCAAGGCCGCCAGTTTCAGCATTTGTCTGCGCGTAAAGGCCATATGCTCCCTCCCACCGTGAAAATCGGCTCGACCCGGAACGTTGAATGATGTCTTTTCCCATGCGATCCTCGGCCGGTCCATGGCGTTCCCCCCGCCTCGCGGCCTGATTCAATCTACCATGGCCCCGGCCTTTGGAACAAGGCGGACCATGGACATTGAAGAAAAGTTAACGGGGGCATCCATTTTTTGGCGGTTTTTGGCGGCTCTTGACATAACATTCGCATATGGCTATATGTCTATTTAACGGTATGAGGCGTAAACATGAAAGAGTTTCAAAAGCTAATGAAAGCCTTGTCCGACCCCAATCGGATCAAAATCCTCAGGATGCTCCAAACCCGGGGCGAACT
>JAGVGV010000333.1 GCA_020056895.1 Deltaproteobacteria bacterium | reverse complement strand
TTCAAACCCGGACCTGGGAACGGCGACGGACCGAGGACGAAGCCCGAATCCGGCGGCTTTCCCAGGCCGTGGAACAAAGCCCGGCCGCGGTGGTCATTACCGATCCCGAAGGCCGGATGGAATATGTCAACCCCGCCTATACCCGAATGACCGGATACCCGCCGAAGGAAGCCTTGGGCGAAATATCCTCTCTAATGAAGCCGAACCCCGAACAGCCCTTGTCCCACCAGGACTTGTGGGCCGCCATCCGGGCCGGTCAGGTTTGGCGGGGAGAAATATCGAACCACCGTAAAAACGGGGAACGGTATTGGGAATCCGCGTCCATTTCACCCATTCTGGATTCCCGGGGAACCATTACTCACTTCATTACGGTTAAGGAGGATGTCACGCCCCGGCGGGAAGCCGAAGAGGCCCTCCGGCGGGAAAAAGAGTTCGCGGAAACGGTGTTGAACGGCATTACCGACGCCATCGCCATTCTGAACGCCGAGACCTTTGAGATTATCGAGGCCAACGCGGGCTTTTTAAAGGATCTGGGACTCCCCCGCGACCAGGTGATCGGCCGGTCCTGCCACGAACTGACTCATGGCCTGGACCAACCCTGCCGGGGGCCGGACCACATCTGCCCCGTAACCCTCACCTGGGGGACCGGCCGGTCCAGTTCGGTGGAACACCTTCACTATACCCCCCAGGGACAGGAATTGTACGTGGAGATCGCGGTGCATCCCCTTCGGGACCCATCCGGCCGGATGGACCGCGTGGTGCATGTATCCCGGGACATTACCGCCCGGAAAAAGGCCGAGCAGGCCATTTTGGAAGCCAAGGAAAAAGCCGAGGAAGCCAGCCGCGTTAAATCCGAGTTCATGGCCAACCTTAGCCACGAATTCCGAACCCCCATGAACGGCATCATCGGGCTGACCGAATTGACCCTTCAAACCCGGCTTACCCCCGAGCAGGACGAATACCTTCGGATGGTCAAAACGTCGGCCGACGCCCTGCAGGTACTGCTGAACGACATTCTGGATTTTTCCAAGATCGAATCCGGCGGAGTGGCCCTGGACCCCATCCCCTTCCACCTGGCCGATTGTCTGGAAGACGCCATGGGGACCCTGGCCCACAAGGCGGACCGAAAAGGCGTGGAACTGACCCTCCGGCTGGCCCCTGACCTGCCCCGGGACGTGGTGGGCGATCCGGGCCGGATCCGGCAGATTCTGGTCAATCTGGTGGACAACGCCATCAAGTTCACGGACCGGGGCGAGGTGTTGGTCGAAGTCCTGGCCCGCCATCAGGACGAAACCCAGATACTCCTGGAAACAAAGGTCCGGGATACGGGCATTGGCATTCCCCCGGAAAAGCATCGGGTGATCTTCGAAGCCTTCCAGCAGGCCGATGGGTCCACCACTCGGAAATACGGCGGCACCGGCCTGGGGCTGACCATCGCCGCCCGGTTGACCGGCCTGATGGGCGGCCGGATCTGGCTGGAAAGCGTTCCCGGTCAGGGGTCCACGTTCCTTTTTACCGTTCTGGTGAATCGGGCCGGGGAAAGCCCCGACCGGATCGAACCGCCGGCCATGGAGGCTCTGGACGGTCTGAAGGCCCTGGTGGTGGACGACAACGAAACCGCCCGCCGAGTGCTGGTGGAAATCCTGGAACGGTGGGGGATGACCGTTGACCCAGCCTCCAACGGCCAAGAGGCGCTGGCCGTGCTTGACCAGGCTCAAAATCAAGGCCGTGAATACCAACTGGCCCTATTGGATGGTCAGATGCCGGACATGGACGGCTGGGAACTGGCCCGCCGCGTACGGGAGAATCCCGCTATGGGGGCCGTGGTGCTGATTTTGGTCACGTCCGGCGGCCTTAGAGGCGACGCCGCCCGCTGCCGCGAGGTGGGGATCCATGGATACCTGCCCAAACCCGTCCGGCGCAAGGAACTCCACGCCGTGCTCCAAACCGCCTGGTCCAACCGGAACCGGTATTGTTCCCCGCGCGAATGGCCTCTGGCCACCCGGTATTCCCCCGCCCGCCCTCTTTCGCCGCTTAATATCCTGGTGGCCGAAGACAACCCCATCAACCAGAAACTGGTGGAAAAACTGCTGGAAAAAGCCGGCCACCAGGTAGTGGTGGCGGCGGACGGCCGGGCCGCCCTGGCCGCGATCCGCCGGGAATCCTTCCATCTGGTCCTGATGGATGTTCAAATGCCCGAAATGGATGGTTTGGAAGCCCTGTCCGCGGTACGGAACATGGATGACTGCCAGACCCTTCGGGTGGTGGCCATGACCGCCCACGCCATGAAAGGGGACCGGGAACGGTTTTTAAAAGCCGGTTTCGACGGATACCTGTCCAAACCGCTCAAGTCCGATGATTTGTTTCGCGAAATCGAACGGCTAACGGAAAAAAACCGGCCCCGGTCCGAATCTCCGGCCGCCCCCGCGCCCGCGGAACCGGCTCCCGGAGAACCCGCGTCGCTCGCCGTTCAAGCCAAGGTCGGCCTCACCCCTTCATCCGCCGCCGATATTCCACCGGCCGAAGCGTTCGATCCCGGGGCCGTCCTGGTTCGGCTGGACGGCGACCAGGGTCTCATGACCGAAATGGTGGATTTGTTCCTGGGCGAACTCGACGGCCGCCTGGCCGCCATGGAAAAAGCGGTGAAGGATGGTGATCCGGTTGGGCTGGAATACGCCGCCCATGCCTTCAAGGGGTCGGTGGGGTATTTCCAGGTGCCGAACCTTCATCGGGAGGCCGAACGAGTGGTTCAATCGGCCCGGGAGAAAAACCTTTCCGCCGCCCAGGAGCGCCTTCGTCGGCTGCTTCCGGCCGCCCGAGCTCTGGGCCGGGAGATGAAAGCCTGGCGGGAATCCATGGCCGCGGCCGCGGATCATCCCATCTGATACCCCATCGCCATCAAAGGGGGCTGGATGAATCGGCGTAGGCTTTTCCCGTAGGGACGGACTCGCGTCGCCCGCATTCAATGGATCGCCGCTTTTTCTCAATACGTCCAAAATAAAACCAACCAACCCCGATCGTCCACGCACCTTTCGAACAAAACGGGCGGGAGTCACCCCGCCCGTTTTACCGATCCACTTCCTCAAGAACCTCAAATCGTCAAACCGACCGGATCTCCTGCCGCATGAAGACCAGGTACGATACGGCGAAGCAGGCGAAAGTCAGCCCCACCAAGAGCAGCAAATGGGGCACCACCACCAGAATGGACTGATCGAGCGGCAGGGGGTTCTTGAAACGGCTCATGGAAATCCGTTCCAATTGCCCCATCAGCAACAGTTCGTCCGTGGTCCGCCGGAAGGGGTCCAAAATGGTGGAGGTGGCCTCGGAATAGAGCATCACCGGCGACACCAGCGTGACGGCCTTGGATACGTTAGCGTTTTTAAGAACCTGGACGGCGTCCGAATTATCGTACACCGGCGCCACGGCGTTGGCCGCCAGATTGGCGCCGAACACGATGAAAAAAGAAAGAAAAATCCACAGGGCCACCGAAGCCAACGCGCTGGTGGCTACGCCCCGGAACAAAATGGAAAAGAGGATGGACAACCCCAGCCAAAACGAAACATAGGCGATGCTGATGATCAAATACAAAAGCAGCCGGGCCACTTCCTCGCCTCCGGGCACCACCCCCACGGTTAACAGGCCGAAGGCCGAAACCATGACCGTAAGGCCCGCGAACATGATGGAAATGGTGACCACGCCGGCCAGGAACTTGCCGTTGATGACCGCGTCCCGATAAATGGGCTGGGACAAAAGCTTGGACAGCGTGCCCTGGTTCCGTTCGCGGTTGATGGCGTCGAACCCCATGACCAAGCCGATCAGGGGGCCGAAAAAGGCGATGAACTGGACCAGGGAGAACACCTGGCCCCGAGTGGTGAAGATCATCAGGAACACGAATTCCGGCCGAGCCACGCCTTCCAGGCCTTCCTTCAAATGCCCGCCCACCATGTACGTGGTGACCACGGTCACCATGGCGATCAGGCAGAACAGGATCAAAAACCGGGTGGACGTGAAGTGATCGGCCAGTTCCTTGCGGAGGATGGTACCCATGGGCTTCAAGCCTCCTGGAAGTAGCGCATGTAGATAGTTTCCAGCTTCACGGGGCCTTCTTCGCCGCCTTCGGTTCGGGACAGTTCGTCCAGAGTCCCCACGGCCACCAGCCGGCCGGCGTTCATGATGCCCACCCGGTGGCAGATGCGCTGGACCTGGTGGAGCTGGTGCGACGAAAGCATGACCGTGATCCCCTTTTCCCGGCTTAAGGATGAAATCAGTTCCAGTATCTTGTTCATTCCATCCGGGTCCAGACCCAGCGTGGGTTCATCCAGAAAAACCAGCCGGGGTTCCTTCAACAACAGTTCGGCAATGCCCAAGCGCTGGCGCATGCCTCGGGAATAGGCCGAAACCAGCTTGTCCCCTTCGGCCGGCAGGCCCACCAGGTCCAAGGCCAGATCGATGCGCCGCCGGGCTTCAGCCGTTCCCAGGTTGTTCAGCCGGGCCACGAAGGTTAGGTTTTCGCGGCCGGTAAGTTCCTGGTAAAATCCCATGTTTTCAGGCAGATACCCCACCTGACGCTTGACTCCGATAGGGTCCCGCACCGGGTTTTTGCCCAAAACTTCCACCTTGCCGCCTGAGGGTTCGGTGAGCCCTAGAAGCATCAGCAGGGTGGTGGTTTTACCGGCGCCGTTGGGCCCCAGAAAACC
>JAGVGV010000352.1 GCA_020056895.1 Deltaproteobacteria bacterium | reverse complement strand
GGGTGAAAGCGGCCCGGGGGGTCACATGGCCCAACAGGGGGGTAACGCAAAACGTCGGCCGGAACCCTGGTCCGGGCCGGCCAAGCAATTCCTTATAAATCGCCGCCGAGTGCCAGGCCGGAATCAGATCGTCGGCCGGGTCGGCGAACAGGCGGATTCGGGCTCGGACCGAAGCCAGCCGCCCCTTGGGCGACAAAGCCGCCATCCGGTCGGGCGTTACGTCCGGCCCGGTGACGGCCGGGATGGGCCGCCAGGCCAGAACTCGATGGAAAAAGGATATTTTCTCCGCCGGATCGGCCGATCCGCAATAGGTCCACAAAAGGTCGGTCATGGCGCGTCGGTCGTCCGGCGAAAGGCTGGATTCAGCCCCCAGCCGATGCTCGAAGGCCAGGCGGAGATACACCCGGTCGTCCCATTCCGTTAAGGTCCGAGCCGGCCGTTCGGCCTTGACCCGCCAATGGTCCCACAGTTCGGCCAGATCGTAATAGGGACCGAACAGGAACAGGGACCGAAACAGTTTTCGGGCTTCGGGCCGGGCGGCGGCGGCCAGCAACAGCCCCGCGCCAACACTGAAGCCCATCCCCATCAGGGGACCGGGCCGGTCCTTTTGGAGGCTCCGGGCCAGATCGATCAGCGCCTCGAGGTCGGTTTCTTCCAGGCGGAACGCCCCGAGGCCGGGAAGAGCAACGGCGTGAACTCGGAGCCCGGATCGGGCCAGGGCTCGGGCAAACCGGATCAACCGGGGGTCCTTTTCCTGGCGGGTGGTGAACCCGGAAACCACCAGGATGTTCCGGCCCAAAGGAGACCGGGATTCGTACCGGTCGTATTCGGTTCCGGCGGGAGTCCGGCCGCGTTCTTCCCGAAACGCCGGTCGGTTCCGATCGGGAAGAAGGTTCAAGAGAGCCAGATACATGGCCCGGCCAAAGGATGCCGGCCCCGGAAAAAGGCCTTGATTCCGGGCATTGGCCGGGAACCCGGGAAGGACGCGAGGGAGATGATCCATGGCCCCATTGTAGGGGAGACCTGGTGGTGGATGCAACCGGAACGGAAGGGATTTCGTATGGAAGGAAAACATTTTGGATGAAGGATCCAATCATCCGCATTCCTTCCTTAAAAGCTGATCGCTGACGGATGATCGCTGACGGATGATCGCTGACGGATGATCGCTGACGGATGATCGCTGACGGATGACGGATGAATCCGCATTCCTTCCTTAAAAGCTGACAGCTGATCGCTGACGGCTGATCGCTATTTGAACCGGAAAGGATGCCATGCCGGCGGATCGGGACATTCACGCCATGCTTCTCCGAGTCCGGCCTCTGTTGGGAGCCCATCCGGACATTATGCGGGACTATCTGTTTTATCGGAGCGAGATCGAATTTCAGTTCGATCGGCTGGACGCGGCGGAGAAGAAGGCTCTGGCCCGGTTCGACCGTTTTTTGGAAAAACATCGGGTCTGGATCGCGGCCAAGGTCTACACGCCCGACATCCTGGCCGAAGCCCGGGACCAGTTCGACCGGGACCACTGGTGGTGGTACCTCGATTGAGGGCGGGGCGCCCGGAGAATCAGGACCCGGTGGAACGGAAGATTTGGCGGGCCATCGCGGATGAGTGAGCCGATACCCCGTAGGAGGAACCACGAAATGACCGACACCAGCCAGGCCCTGATCCGGTTGGGGCTTTTTCTGGGAGGGTTGGGCGTTTTTCTGATCCTGGAAATCCGGGACCCCTATCGGCCGCCGACGGAATCCAAAGCCCGGCGGTGGGCCGTCAATCTGGGTCTGGCGGGGCTCAACGCGGTCCTGATCCGGTGGTTCGCGGCCGGGGCGGCCCTCTTCACCGCCCAGTACGCCGTTCAGGAACGGATGGGGGTTCTGCCTCTTCTTGGCCTTCCGTCCTGGGCCAACGTTCTGGCCACTCTGGTTTTTTTGGACGCGGCCCTGTACGTGTGGCATCTGTTGAACCACAAGGTTCCGCTCTTGTGGCGGTTCCACCGGGTGCATCATGCGGACCGGAACATGGATGTATCCACGGCATCGCGGTTCCACCCCGGCGAAATCCTGATATCGGCCGCAGTGAAAGCCGGGTTGGTATTTTTTTGGGGCGCGGAGCCTATGGGGATTCTGGTGTTCGAAAGCGCTTTGATGCTGACGGCTCAGTTCCAGCATTCCAGCCTTCGGATGCCGGTCGGACTGGAACCATGGCTCTGGCCCCTGTTCGTGCCGCCATCCATGCACCGGATTCACCATTCCGTTCGGATCCTGGAACGGGATTCGAACTACGGCACGGTGTTTTCCCTGTGGGATCGTCTGGCCGGGACGCTGGTCCGGGACGTGGATCAGGAAGGCATCGTGATCGGCGTGGGAGGACATAACCAAGACACCCGAACCGGCTTTCACCATCTTTTGGCCATGCCGGCCTGGCCGCCGGCGCCGTAACCGGCTTCGGTCCGGCGGGGATCGAAAAAGCCGCCAGAAAAAGCCCTTCACCGGCCGGCGGGTTCCGTCCGGGCCGGCCCGGCTGCCTCTCCGCCTGATTCTTGCTGAATCCTTTGGTATTCGTTGGATCGATAGAAAAGAAAAACCCTTCCACCGTTCATTTGGCCAGTGGAAGGGTTTTTTATAGGGATCGCCCTTGGTTTTTCCTTGAACCCGCCTATTTGCTGGTCATGATGAACGTGCCGTCCCATTCCGCCGGCGGCGGGGACTTCATGTAGTGCATGGCCCGTTTCAGGAACAAGCGGGCGGTAACGTCCGTGGGGCGCGATTTGGCGGCGGCGTGGAAAAGCTGAGCCGCGATTTTCCACTGGCGGGTGAAATAGGTTTCGAGCGCCACTTCACAGGAGTTGACGAACCGGAGGGTTTCATCGTCCACCTGGCCCTTGAGCCCCACCAGTTCGTAAATGAACACGCTCTTGCTTTTACCCTTGACCGCCACCCGGTCCAGCCGCCGGGCTTCAATATGCTCCCG
>JAGVGV010000203.1 GCA_020056895.1 Deltaproteobacteria bacterium | reverse complement strand
GGGCGCCTTGGCGGCCGACATCCGGCGCCATGCCGCCCGGGCAAGGAGGTTCGGTGATGAAACGGTTTGACTACGAAATCACGGTCCATCCGGCATCCGAGTTCACGCGGTTGGTCTATTTTTGCGGCACTCAAGGAGAATGCAACCTCGAGGAAGTGCCCATGGACCAGGTGGACCGGCTGTCCAAGATTCTGAATGACCGGGGGAACGAAGGCTGGGAACTGATCTCGCTCTCCTTTGGCAAAAACGGGCTTTTGGCCTTCTGGAAAAGGGAAGCCCCGGCCGAAGTGGCGGACAACTGATTGGTATCTCTTCCCTCCTCTTCCGTCTTGCGCATAGGGCAAGGCATGGTTTAGACTCTGGGGAAATCCCCTGGGGTTTTCTCCACGCATGGCCGGCGCCGGAGCCCGGCGGCCGGGAGGAAAGACCCGTTGAACACAATGACGAAAAAGGGCTCAATTATTCCACATACTCCATGACGGGAGGCCAACCAATGGACAAGTACGTTTGTACCGTGTGCGGTTACGTGTACGATCCGGCCCAAGGCGACCCCGACAACGGCGTGGCCGCCGGCACCAGGTTTGATGATGTCCCGGCCGACTGGACCTGCCCGGTCTGCGGCGCGGCCAAGGATCAATTCGAGAAAGCTTGATCGAGGGAACAATACGATGATCTACGGTTTCAACGCCGGCGAAGTGTTCAAAATCGCCGTCCAGATCGAGGAAAACGGCCGTCTTTTTTACGAAAAAGCCTTGACCCGGGCGGATCACCCCCAGGTTCGGGACATCTTTGACGACCTGGGCCGTGAAGAATTGAAACACAAGGCCCGCTTCACCGAACTGCTTAACGCCCTGCCGGAAAAAACCACCGGAACCACCGTGTGGGACCCCCAGGGTGAAATGGACCAATACCTCAAAATGATGGCCGACATGCACGTGTTCCGAACCGCCGACGGAGTCGAAGCCCGGATCGCCGGCCTTACCGGCCCCAAGGACGCGCTGGAACTGGCCATCCAGTTCGAAAAGGATTCCATCGTCTTTTTCGCCGAAATGCAGACCATGACCGAATCGGCCGACGCTCAAAAGGAAATCGGCCAGTTGGTCCGCGAAGAACAGGCTCACCTCAAACGGCTGGCCCTTCAGCTCCGGAAGCTGAACCAAGGCGCCTGATCGGTTTTCGAGGGGGACATCCAGGCCGGCGTCGTTATCGGGCGGCGCCGGTCCGGCCCCCCTCCATCTCCAAAAGGATGAAGACCACGCGGGCTCCCGGGCGGTCCAAAGCCAGGAGCCTCGGCGTGGGTTCGTCCAATTCATGGCCTCCCCAACCCGGCCGGGTCGAGGGGATGGTTTATTATCCTGTACGAGGTTGAGTCATGCGCGTGATCGAAGTGGCTCCCGGAATCTTCTGGGTGGGGGCCATTGATTGGAACATCAGGGATTTCCACGGCTATTCCACGGATCAGGGCACCAGCTACAACGCCTTTTTGATCCTGGACGACAAAATCACCCTGATCGATACGGTCAAAAAGACCAAAACCGAAGAGATGTTTGAGCGGATCCGCCAGATCGTGGACCCCAAGGACATCCACCAGGTGATCAGCCTCCATACCGAAATGGATCATTCCGGAGCCCTGCCTTTGACCATGCACCGCATTGGCCGGGACAAGCCCGTATACTGCTCCCAAATGGGCCTCCGGAACCTTAAAAGCCATTTCAAGGACGATCTGAACCTGATTCCGGTGGAGAACGGCGGCTCGCTTTCCTTGGGGAAACGAACCCTTACCTTCCTGGAAACCCGGATGCTCCACTGGCCCGACAGCATGTTCGCCTACCTGCCCCAGGACGAAATCCTCTTTTCGAGCGATGCCTTCGGCCAGCATTACGCGGGCCTGGAACGGTTCGATGACGAGATCGGCCTGGACGTGATTCTGCCCTATGCCCGGAAATACTACGCCAACATTCTGCTGCCTTTTTCCGGCTTGGTGCTGGGGCTGGTGAAAAAGGTCCAGGAACTGGGCCTCAAATTCCGGATGGTCCTGCCCGACCATGGCATTCTGTGGCGCCGGGACCCTTTGAGCATCATCGGCAAGTACGTGGAGTGGGCCGAGCAGAAACCCACCCGCAAGGCCGTGGTGGTGTACGACACCATGTGGCACAGCACCGAAACCATGGCCGACGCCCTGGCCGACGCCCTGGGCGAGGAAGGGGTGCGGGTCAAGCTGATGCATCTTCGATCCTGCCACCGGTCCGACGTGATCACGGAAATCCACGACGCCGGCGCCGTGCTGGTCGGGTCCCCCACCATCAACAACCAGATGTTCCCTACCGTGGCCGATATGCTCTGCTACATGAAGGGCCTGAAGCCCCTGAACAAGGTGGGCGCGGCCTTCGGCTCGTACGGCTGGAGCGGCGAAGCAGTTAAATACGTCAACGCCGAGCTGACGGCCATGAAGTTCAACGTGGTCAGCCCGGGCGTGCGGAGCCCCTTCGTGCCGGAAGACGACATCATGCGGGCCATGGCCGATCTGGGCCGGATGGTGGCCTCGGCGTTGCCTCCGGCCCCATGACCGGACGGCCCCCGAAGGAAGGGGTGGCGCTCCGAACCGGCGCGGCCATTGCGGACCCCGCCGGTCCTCCCGCCAAGCGCCGGCCGGATATCGATCTGTCCCAATGTTCCAAATGCCAGGGCTGCGAAGCCCTTTGCCCCGAAGTCTTTTGCCTGGGGCCGGGCGGGTACATGGAGGTGGCGGACCGGGACGAATACCCCGAAGCCGCCATCGACGAAGCCATCGCCAAGTGCCCCGAGGATTGCCTGACGTGGCTGAATACGGAAACAACGACATGAACGTTTGGAAATGCACCGTGTGCGGGTACCTTCACGAAGGCAAACAGCCTCCCGAGGAATGCCCGGTCTGCGGAGCCATCGGGTACCGGTTCATCCTGAACGTCTCCCCTTCGGAACCCCTGCTGGCCGCGCTCAAGTTCGCCTTCGGCGCCGAAAGCAAGGCCATGGTCCGCAACCTGGCCTATGCCAAAAAAGCCGATACCGAAGGGTACGCCGACGTGGCCCGGCTGTTTCGGGCCGTGGCCGAAGCCGAGCGGGTCCACGCCCAGGAATACCTGAAATACTTCGAACTGGTGACCACCGACACCGAAGAGAACCTGAAGCGGGCCT
>JAGVGV010000260.1 GCA_020056895.1 Deltaproteobacteria bacterium | reverse complement strand
TTCCTGGCCGTCCTGAGCCGCCTTGAGGGCGATTTTTTCCGTTTGCCTGGCGTTGTCCGCGTTCTGGTTGATGTTGGCGCCCATTTCTTCCATGGAGGAAGACGCTTCTTCGGCCGCCGCCGCCTGCTCGGTGGCCCCTTGGGAAAGCTGTTCGGAACTGGCGGAAAGCTCCTGGCTGCCGGTGACCACATTTTCCGCCGCCTGTTTCACGTCGTTCACCACGTTGCGGAGCTTGGCCACCATGGCCTCAAGAGCAAGGCCCAGGGAATCATGGTCCGAAGCGGCGGTGACGGTCGTGGTCAGGTCTCCGCCGGCGAGCCGCTCCACCTGCCCCACCCGGTCTTTGAGCACCCGGACCATGTTGGCCATGGCCAACCCGAGCACGTCCTGGTCGGAAAGGGGTTTCACTTCCAGGTTCAGGTCGCCCAAGGCGATCCGGTCGGCGGCCCGGGCGGTGTCGCCCAGGTTGCGGATCATCCGGACCATGGCGTGGCCCAGAACGTCCTTATCGGACATGGGTTTGGCCTGAACATCCAGATTTCCCATGGATATTTTCTCCACCACGGCGGCCGTGCCGCCCAGGTTCCGGACCATCCGGGCCATGGCATCGAGCAACTGGCCGGCTTCGTCCTTGCCGGGCGCCCGGATATCCAGAGTCAAATCGCCTTGGGAAAGCCTGTTGGCCGCATCCACGCCCAGGAACAAAGCGCTGGTGATGGCCCGGGTGATGCCCCAGGCCAACAAAATGGCCAATACCACGCCCGCCAGGACCACCACGATGGATACAAGCACGGCCCGGTTGGATTCCTGGTCATACATCTGGTCGCCCTCGACCGTTTCCTTTCGATGAACCTGGACCAGGTTGATCAGAGGCTCGGACGCGGTATTCCGGAGGCTGTCGATTCGGCGGTCCAGTTCCTGGATTTTTTGTTCCTGGGCCGCGGCGGCCATGGCTTCCTTGGCCAAGGAATCGTTCACTTCGCTCAGGGCGGCCGCCATGGTTTCCCGGGTTTGGTCAATGGCGTCGTCGAGAGCCCGGATTTTGTCCGGATCGGCCGCGTTTCCCGTTTCCAGAAGCGGGAGCATTTGCTTTTCGAACAGGTCCAGATAGGTGGTGTACCCTTGAGAGAATTTTTCGGCCGCCTGGCGTTCGACGTCGTTATCAGCCAGTTCGCGCACGGTTATTATGTCTTTTTGAGCCAAGCCGCGGATTTCGGCAAAATCTTTCCGGGTGGCGGCGAGGTCCCGATTGATCACCGCGTCCGCCATGACGGCGTACACGCCTTCCGCCCTAAGGGCGATATCCTTGATCGCCAGGGCGTCCTTCAACCGGCTTTCGATCGAATGAGCGTTTTCCAGGATGGGCAGCATTTCCTTTTCAAACAGGTCACGGTATTCCTGGTAGGCGGTCGTGAATTCCCTGGCCCAGGCCTTTTCCTGGTCCGTACTCGCCAGAGCGGTCACCAATGCGGCGTCCTTTTCCGCTTCCTTTTTCAAGTCCGCGAAATCTTTCCGGGTCTGATCCAGTTCGCGGTTGATGATCCCGTCGGCGATGATGGGATAAAGCGAATCCATCCGGTCCATGGCGTCGAAGACGGTCACCATGTCTTCGACCCGCTTTGCGCCTTCGTCTTGAAGCCCCCCCAGATTGAACATGGTATACGCCTGATAGCCGGCCACGAAGACGAAGATCAAGACCACTCCGACGAAGCTGGCGAAAAGTTTCGTACCGATTTTCATATCCGCGATTCTCATCTCGCACCACACCTTGTATAAATATCCGTTGATGGTTGTTCGCGAGGAGAGCCATTCTCCTCGACATTCAGGTTCACCGGACCGGAGCCGCCTCGACCCGCCGGGGAACCTTAGAAATCGAAGCAACGGCGGCATCGCCCAGGCCGCCGGCTCCGGCCAAAAGGCGGAGGCCGGCCCCTGGTTCTTCATTCGATCAATACCGTTCGAAATCCTTGTCCAAATCGTCGCCGGCTTCCGTGGCGTCTCCCAGATCCAAGCTCACCCCCCGACCGGCGCGTGAGGCCATGGGCATGGGGTCGCCGGTTCTTTCGGCCAGTTTTTTCCGGTCCATGGTTTTCGCCGCGGGGCCGTTCGGCTTTCGCTCCAAACGCCGGGGCGTGCGGGCGTCCCGCCCATCGGGCCTTTGGACCGGCCGCCGGAGTGGTTCCCGGCCGGAGTCGTTTCGTTTGAAGAACGAAATAGCCTGTTGGAGCATTTCCGCCTGGCCGGCCAATTCCTCGGCCGTGGCCGCCATTTCCTCGGAAGATTGGGCGTTTTGTTGGATGACCATATCGAGTTGCTGCAAGGCGGTGTTGATCTGGCGGGCCCCGGTATTCTGTTCGTTGCTCGCGGCGCTGATTTCCTGAACCAATTGGGCGGTGTGCTGGATATCGGGTACGAGCCTGGTCAGAAGGGAACCGGCCAGTTCGGCCACTTGAACGCTGGACTTGGCCAGTTTGCCGATCTCGCCGGCGGCGGTTTGGCTCCGTTCGGCCAGTTTGCGAACTTCGGAAGCCACCACGGCGAACCCCCGGCCGT
>JAGVGV010000007.1 GCA_020056895.1 Deltaproteobacteria bacterium | reverse complement strand
GCGGAGGAAACCGTCACGATTGAACCGTTCCATCAAGACGGGACGATACTCCGGATCCCGCCATATCCCCGCTTCCAGAACGGTGCGGCCAATCAATTCGTCCCGCGTCCTCTCCAGGTTTTCAAGAAGAGTGTCGTTGACTTTTACGAACCGCCCCTCTTCCAGAGTGGTCACGGCCAACCCCATGGGGCAAGCCTGGAAAATCGTTGACATTAGCTCTTCGTTGGCCTGTAAAACCTTAACATTCCGATTCCACCCCGTGATATCCATCTGGTAGTTAAGCAGGCATTTTTCGCCATTGATCTCTATGGGTTCCGCAGACCAGAGGATTTCACGGATTTCTCCAGATTTGGTCATGAGCGTGGCTTCATAATTCCTCACCCGACCCTCTTTCCGGATGGTCTCGTATGCCTTTTCGCCTTTCGCGGGGCAAGCCCACAAGCCAATTTCAAGACTGGTGCGGCCGAGGATTTCGTTTCGCGAATACCCCAGGCCCGCGACCCAAGCCTCGTTCACTTTGATGAAAACGCCAGTATCCATTCTCGTTACGAAAATCCAAACCGGACTGGCCTCGATCATTTTGTTCAGATTCTCTTCGCTTCGGCGCAAGGCCATTTCCGTCGATACCCGCTCAGAAATATCCGTCAACACGTTTATTGCGCAAAGCCTTCCATCGATATCGATCAGTTCGGCCGACCAGACAAAATGTTTTTCAACTTGGTTTTTCATCACCATCGTAATGGGGAAGTCCCGTAGCTGGCCTTCGCTCCGGATTCTTTCGTATCCATCCGCCCGCAAGTCCGGATCGCGCCAAAGGCCCAGTTCCAGGGCGTTTCTCCCCAGTACTTCCTTCAAGGTCAGGCCTGAAGCCTGTAAAAAGGCCTCATTGACATCCAGATAACGCCCATCTTCCAACGATGTCATGGTGATGGGCGCCGGGCTGGCCTGGAACAATTTGCCAAATTTCTCATTACTCTGGCACAACGCCGCTTCCATTTTCCTGCGCTCGGTGATGTCCACGACCATGCCTAATAGGCATTGACGTCCAAGAAATTCGATGGGAATGCCCGACCACAGATCGGTCCGCCAGGCGCCATCCCGATGCAAGCGGACGGTCTCGCGTTCTTTGACCATTCCAGTCTTGGTGATTTCCTCCAGGATGTCCTGACGCTTTACCGCCCCGCGCCAACAACCAAGACTTTCCGCGGTGTGTCCAATGATTTCCTTGCGAGACAGCCCCATCATTTTTTCGAACGCGGTGTTGATATTCAGGAAACGGCCTTCGCCCAGCGTCGTTATACATTGCGGGATCAGATTGTGTTCGAATATCCCGTGCCAGCTGTGGGCGCAATTGCGTAGTTTTTCTTCCATCCGCAGGTCATTGGAAACGTCCCGCGAAATTTTGATGAGCCGGTTTATGCGGCCTTCGGGTCCGGATACGGGGAAGAGAGTGGTGACGAAATTCACGCGGCCGGCTGGCAGGAGAAGTTCCTCGTCATACCGTAATGTCTTTCGGATTTCCAGGCAGCGGTTGAAGTCGGCCGTCATTCGGGTGGCCGCATCGGCCGGCATTACTTCTTCGATGGTCTTGCCGCTGACCTCCGCGTTGGAAAGGCTCAGTGTTTTTTCCGCGGCCGGATTGAGAGCGGACAAACGGAAACGGAGGTCCTTGGCCACATCAATATGACAAATGCAATCCGACGAATTATTGAACAATATCTCATGGTGCAGGTCGGCGCGCACTCCGGCCGATTTCGGGGGAACAGGCCGGCGTCGGGTCATGATTCTCGACCGGATGGGACGGAAACGCCCGTTCCGAACCGTGACCCAAGATTTCGGTTCCTGATCGGGTAGTGGCAGAGCGGTATTGATCAGGCACAAACGCCCGCCGATCTCGGCGGTTTCAATCAAACAAAGGAACCACCGCTCAGTGCCGTCTTTAAGGTGAAAAACCGTTTCGCGGGTTTCCTTGAAGACTTCGGGCGGAGTCCACGGCGGCGATCCTTGCCCATGTCCCGTGAACAACCCCATCTCCCACGGAGAATGGCCAATGACCTGCTCCCGGGAATACCCGGACATCCGCAGCATGGCCTCACTGGCATCCACGCAACGGCCGTCGTCCAAGGCGACGGCGACCATCCAGATAGCCGGGGCCGGAAAAAAGCCAGGGTTCGCGGCCGGGTTCACAGATCCGTGCTGACCATTTTTGTTCAAAACTTCGGGCATACTCTCTTTCCTCGACTGTGAAGAAAGCAATAACTGGGCCATGCGGTACTTTTCTGTATCTATATGATTTTATTTGTATAATTTATAATAAGCAATGATTGGTCCAAACAAAGCCTTTCAACATATATAGAAGTCAGAAGGATAATGGATAAGGGAAATATATCTATATTTCCACCCGTTATCGCCCAAAGCGTCCCGGGCGCGATTAAAGAAGTATTGAAGGGGATGCCAGCCGGTCAGGAGGATCGTTTCAACAGTGCGTTTAAAGCCTGGGGGGTGACGCCCAGGAGATGGGCGGCGACGCTCTGGTTGTCGTTTGAGCGTCTCATTGCTTCCCGAATCAGGAGTTGCTGGCATTCCTTGAGGGTTGGCAACTGAAGAAAGGAAGAAAAGCAGGTAAGCTCTCCAGTCTCGAGCGGAAGGGGAAGGGACGCGGTCAAACCCCGGGTTTCGTCGATGTGACGACGAAAAACCTCCAAAGAAAGCAAACGGGACTTGTGGTTGGATGCGGCCTCGAACACCATAGCCCGCAATTCACGGATGTTTCCAGGGAAATGGTACGCGGCCAGCAAGGTGATAAGTTCGGGTGGATAATTGGGAATAGGTTTATTCAGGTCGCGCGCGGCTTCCTGAAGAAAAAAGCTGACGAGAAGGGGGAGGTCGTCTTTGCGTTCGCGTAAAGGTGGAACGCGGATATAATGAGTTCGCATACGATAATACAGGTCTCTCCGAAATCGGCCTTGAGCCATGAGCGTTTCCAGATCCTGTTGGGTGGCCAGGATAAAGCGGGCGTCGGTTGGTTTGGCGAAATCCGAACCCAACGGATAGTATTCGTTTTCCTGCAAAAGCCTTAACAGTTTGATCTGCAAGGCTTCGGAAAGATCGCCAATTTCGTCCATGAAAAAGGTTCCGCCGGCGGCCCGCTCCACCAACCCCTTTCGGAATT
>JAGVGV010000237.1 GCA_020056895.1 Deltaproteobacteria bacterium | reverse complement strand
CCAGATTTTGTACGCCGGCACGTCCGGACCCTTGTGGCACTGGCCGCAGGTGGCCGGCTGGCGGGCGGTTTTGACGGCGAAGGCATGCCTTGTATGGCAGGCCGCGCAGCTTCCCAGGCTTGAGTCCGGGTTCTCCCGGCCCACCCCCTGGTTGGGCCAGCCCGTTAGAACGGGAAACGACATATTCCCCTGCTCGGTGGTCCGGGTTTCCAGGCCTTTGACCTTTACCCGGGTTCCGTGGCAGTTCAGGCAGGCGTCGGCCAGGTCGATTTCGGTGATGTCCGCGATATGCACCCGGCCTTCTTCCACCTTGGGGGCGCCGGTGGTTTGCCGGGCCATATCCATGTAGAGCGGATTATCGAGTAATATCCCCACGGCCTGGGCCATCTTGTTCCCTTCGTACTGGCCGGCTTCGGCCGGGTGGCAGACGGCGCAATCCTTGGGGGTGACCACGGGATGGACCTTTTCGCCTTCGTGATCAAAGGAATCGGGGTGCCGGTCCGGGTTCAGGCCATGGCATTCGGCGCAGCCCACCACCACCGGGGCCAGTTCCTGGGGGACCTGGGCCGCCGATACCCGCCGAACGTCGGGACTCGCGGCCAACGCCGAGGCCGGGGTGACTCTGGCGTGGAGGCTCCGGCGCCAATCGGCCACAATGCCGGGGCTGACCGTTTCGTGACATTCCAGGCAGTCTTGGGTGGCGGAACTGAGCGGCGGATCGGCCGCCAAAGCCAGGGGCGGCCCTGTCCAGACTCCACCCGGAAGCGGTATTCCGCCCAAGCCGAGCCAGACCAGAAGGAAAAGGAGAAGGGTTCGCCGTCCCATGTCACCCTCCGTTTCCTCGGGGTTACTCGTATTCCCGCATGATTTCGGCCAGCACCGTTTGATTCACCGGCCGGCCGATCAGGGACCCCGAAGCCAGGGCGGGAATCCGGTCTTCCAACGGGACCCGGGTTTCGTCCCGGTAAATCACGCCCAAAGGAATCCTGTCCCCCCATTCGTGAGCGGTTTGGAGCGCGACGGCCCAGTCCGCGGGATCGTACTCCGGCCCGAGAGGCTGAACCCGCTTTTTATACCAGGCAAAGGTGTTCACCTTGTTGAACGACACGCAGGGTTGGAGCACATCGATCAAAGCGAAACCGCGATGAGCCATGCCGGCTCGGATAAGCCCCGCCAGGTGGTCCACGTCGCCCGAAAACCCCCGGGCCACGAAGCCGCAACGGAGCCCCACGGCGGCGGCCACGGGGTTGAACGGTGTATTGAACACCCCCTGAGGCTGGGCCTTGGTGACGAACCCGAATTCCGTGGTGGGGCTGGCCTGGCCCTTGGTCAGGCCGTAGATCTGGTTATCGTGAACAATGTAGGTGACGTCGATGTTCCGCCGTATCCCGGCCAGGAAATGGTTGCCGCCCTCGCCGTAGCTGCAACCGTCGCCGCTTTCGATCAGCACTTTCAGCCCGGGGTTGGCCAGCCGGGCGCCCGTGGCCGCGGGCAGGGCCCGGCCGTGAAGACCGTTGAACACGTTGGCTCGAAGGTAATGGGGCGATTTGGCCGCCTGGCCGATGCCCGAGACCATGAGCACCTGGCGGGGCCTCAGGCCTTCTTCCGCCAGAGCCCGTTTGACCGCCTGGATGATCTGGTGGTTGCCGCATCCGGGGCACCAGGCCGTTTCGAATTGGCCGTATTCCTTGATGTCCACCATGCCTCGCCCCCTTACTCTTCCAGGCCGCGAAGGATGAATTCCGGCGTCAGCGGCAGGCCGTCGTACCGGAGCACCACGGCGTCGATCCGGAACCCGGTTTCCCGCCGGATCAGGTTGGCCAGTTGGCCGGTGGCGTTCCCTTCCACGGCCACGACCCGGCCGGCCGATTCCAGCCGGACCAGGAATTGTTCCGGCGCCAGGGGCCAGACCTGGGAAAAATGGAGAACGCCCACCCGCCGGCCTCGGTCCCGCAACGATTGGCCGGCTTCGATCATGGCCCCCAGGGTGGACCCCCACCCCACCAGCAACAGATCGGCCGGGTCGTCCCCCCAAAAGTCCGGAGGAACGATTCGGGACCGGATCAGATCGGCTTTCTTCAGCCGTTTTTCCACCATTTTTCGCGCCACATCGAGGTCTTCGGTCAGGTGGCCGTCTTCGGTGTGTTCGTCGCTGTCCGAGACCACCAGATGTTCGCTTAGGCCCGGAAGAAGCCGGGGGGATATTCCGCTGGGGGTCAGGGCGTATCGCTGGTATGGCGCCGATGGGTCGGCCGACCCCATGGCCTCGAGCGCGGCCCGGTGCCGATCGGCCGGGTTCACGGCCGTAACGGAAGCCAGGTCGAAGGGCGCGGTATCACGGAGGGAATCGGACAGGAACTGATCGCTCAGAATGAAGACCGGGCCTTGGGAATCTTCGGCCAGATGGAAGGCCTGGACGGTTCGGTGGAAGCACTGATCGATGGTTCCGGGGGCGAAGATGGCTCGGGGGAATTCGCCATGGCCGGAAAAAAGGACGTATTCCAGGTCCGCTTGGGCCGTCCGGGTGGGCAGACCCGTGGCCGGCCCCGGGCGCTGGATCACGGCCGCGACCAGAGGCGTTTCCAGCATGGCAGCCAGGGAAATGCCTTCCACCATCAAGGCGAAGCCTCCGCCCGACGTGCTGACCAGGCTGGGCAACCCGGTATACGCCGCGCCCACGGCCATGTTCACGGCCGCGATTTCGTCTTCGGCCTGTTCCACCACCAAACCCAGCTTGGCGGCTCGGTCGGCCAGGTTGAGGGCGATGGTGGTGGCCGGAGTCATGGGATAGAAAGCGCAAAACCTCACCCCGGCGGCCATGGCGCCTAGGCTGATGGCGTCGTTCCCGTTCAGGATCAGCCGGGTTGGGCCGGGCTGGGCCGGGGCCAGGTGGAACCCATCGGAGCGGTTTTCCCGGGTCCAGGCGTATGCCTTTTCCAGCGTGTTGGCGTTTTCGGCCGCCTGGTCCGGATGTTTTTTTCCAAAGGCTTTTTCCAGGGCGGCCAAAAGCACTGGCGTGCCCAGGCCGATCAGGGCGCCGATCACGCCCAGGGAGGCGGTGTTCATGTACCGTCCCGAGGCCAGAGTTTTGTACGGCACGGCCCAGAGATTCCCGCCGGTCAGCCCCCACGCCTCATCCACCACGATCAGCCCCTCCGGCTTGAGCTCGGGTTCGTGGATGCGGGCCGTGGCCGGGTCCAGCGCCACTACCAAGTCGAACCCTTCCGCCGGAGCCGGTACTTCGTGAACGGACGTTCGGAGCACAAAGGTATTGTGGCCGCCCCGGATCCGGGACATATAGCCTTGGGTGACCTGTAAATGGCGCCCGGACCGGACCAGACACCGGGCCAGGAGTTCGCCCACGGTGACCAGTCCCTGGCCCGCTTCGCCGCCGATGAGAATGTTCAGGGTTTCCCGGGCCATGGCGGGTTAGGCCCCGTCCAGGGTGCCCCGGCTCTTTTCCAAGAGCCAGCCGGCGGGGTCGGTGTAATAGTACTTGAGGTCGGTCAAAAGATTCAGGTGCCCCCGCTCCTCGGCGATCATGGCCTGAATGAATTTCTGTTCCACCACGCCTATGGCCTGGGGAAGCTGGCCCTGATAGAACCGGATGGCCGCGTCCTCGAATTCGATGCCCACCTCGATGGCCTGGATGTCCGAGGCATCGGCTTTGGTGGATTCGTGTTTTCGGGCCAGGGCGCGGAAGGCTTCGCTCAGGTCCGACACCACGGCGAAGGCGGATGCATCCTCGTTCCACCCCCGGCCTTGGGTCAGCCCGTCGTAAATGGTTTGGATGCGTTCCACGTGCTGGATTTCGTACCGGGCCAGCATGTCGTACACTTCGCGGCCCAGAGGGTTGCGGCAGCCCAATGCGGCTTCGTCGTAATACTTTTTGCCCTTTTCCTCCATTTCCAAAGCCGTGCTCAGCATGGTCATGGAGCGGGTTATTTCGTCGTTCATGATCGAGGCCCTCCAAAGGCGCGAAATAGCTTCATTGCTGGCGGGAGCCGGGCGGAAGCCGGAGGCCGTCCGCCCGGGTGACGCATATGGTTCTCGCGGTTCAGGCGGCCGCGGTCCCCATCAGAGCCCCGGTGACCAGGGGCGTGTTCGTCCGTTGGGCCAGTTCCTGATCGATCATGAACAGACCCGCGCCGGGTCCGGCGAGCTTGAGCTTCTGGATCACCTGATCCGCGGAAGCTTCCTCTTCCACCTGTTCGGTGACGAACCACTGGAGGAAGATGTCGGACGCATGATCGGTTTCGGCCTTGGCCAGGTTGACCAGGTTATGGATCAGGCTGGTGACCTGACGTTCGTGAACGAGGGTGGCTTCAAACACCGCCAGAGGCGATTCCCATTCCACCTGGGGGGCGTCGATGGCCCTCAGTCGCACCCGGCCGCCACGCTCGATGATGAACTTGTAGAATTTGGACGCGTGGAAAAACTCTTCCCGGGCCTGGCATTTCATCCATTGAGTGAAGCCGGTCAGGTTCATGTTTTCAAAGTACGCGGCCATGGCCAGGTACAGGTACCCGGAATAGGTTTCGGCGTTCAGTTGGGCGTTGAGCGCCTCTTCGATCTTGGGGCTGAGCATTGGCGTTACCTCCCGTATATCACGCGGCGGGCGGCGTTCTTCACCGATATGAAACGCCGGGGACGGATATCCCCCCTGGCGCCGGAAAACCCCGGAACCTTGAGGGGATTCTCCTCCAGCCGCCAGGTTTAGGCCTTCCAAAGGCCGTGAAGATTACAGTACTCCCGGGCCGAGGCCTCGTCCGCGTCCACCGCGAAAAAGGCTTCGGGCGCGACGCCCGGAGCCAGGAACTGGCGGTACGCCCGGCCCCCGGCCAAAAGCTGGATCCATTCGATCCAGTGTTTTTCCTCCATGGGATGGGCCACCGAACCCACCTTGACCTTGAACCCGCCGGCGACCTTTTCGACCACCGGCACGTGTTTTTCCTTGGACGCGTCCGTGGTGTTTTCCGTTAAAAGCTTCATG
>JAGVGV010000365.1 GCA_020056895.1 Deltaproteobacteria bacterium | reverse complement strand
GGCCGGGGCATTGGGCTCATCAACAAGCTCAGGGCCTACGAACTTCAGGACCAGGGATGCGACACGGTGGAGGCCAACGAGGTTTTAGGGTTTCCGGCCGATCTGAGGGATTACGGCATTGGCGCCCAGATTCTGGCCGATCTGGGGGTCCGGCGGATGCGGCTGATGACCAACAACCCCAAGAAAATGATCGGGCTCGAAGGGTACGGACTGACCGTGGTGGAACGGGTGCCCATCGAAATCGCGCCCAAACCCGAAAACATCGAATACATGCGGACCAAGTGCATCAAGATGGGTCATCATTTGCACTTGAATGAAGAGCTGTAGGGAGAACCCCGGCCATGCCCAAAGTCATCGAAGGTTTCCTGAACGCCCAAGGCCACCGGTACGCCATCGTGGTGACCCGCTTCAATGATTTCATCACCGAAAAGCTGCTCCAGGGCGCTCTGGACGCCCTGGTCCGGCATGGCGCCGACGAGAACGACATCACGATCGTACGGGTTCCGGGCGCGTTTGAGGTTCCCCTGGCCGCCCAACAGGCCGCCCAAACTCACAAATACGACGCCGTGATCTGCCTGGGGGCCGTAATCCGCGGCTCCACGCCTCATTTCGACTATGTGGCCGCTGAAGTGAGCAAAGGCGTGGCCCACGTGGGCCTTCAAACCGGGGTGCCCTTGAGCTTCGGCGTTTTGACAACGGACACTATTGAACAGGCCATCGAACGGGCCGGCGCCAAGGCGGGCAACAAAGGCGTGGACGCCGCCCTGGCCGCTATGGAAATGGTCAATTTGCTCAAAGGGATGAAAGACGACATTGTCCAGGAACGGTGAACCCCGAACCGGAATCCGGCGGCGGGGCCGGGAGATCGCCCTTAGGGCTCTTTTCCTCTACGACGCGGGCGAAAAGCTGACCGGCGAAGAAGCCTTTCAGCTTTTCTGCGATCATTTCGCTCCGCCGGTCACGTTGCCTGAAAAGGAAGCCGACGACGAAACCCCGGCCGAGGAGCCGCCCGAAGACGAAAACGTGCTGGAATGTACCTGGGAGGAATACGACCAGGTGCTGCCCTTTGTGCGGGATCTGTTTTTCGGCGTGGTCCAGCACCAGAAGGAACTGGACCGGGTCTTGACCGAAGCCAGCGAACATTGGCGGCTGGACCGGATGAGCCGCGTGGACCGGAACGTGATGCGCCTGGCCCTTTTTGAAATGCTGTACCGGGACGACATTCCGCCCAAAGTGAGCATCAACGAAGCCATTGACCTGGGCAAGCATTTCGGCACTGATGAATCCGGCGCCTTCATTAACGGCGTGTTGGACCGGATCCACCGGTCCCATGGCGCCGGGGGGGAGGAAAACGCTTGACCCGCCGGCCCAACAGGCCTCGGACCACGCCGCTGATGGTCCTTTTTCTCCTGGCCGTTCTGACCGGAGCCGGGTTTTTCCCGGCCGGTTGCGGCTATTCCTTTCTGGGCGAGGCCCAGCGGCACCCCAGTGGAATCCGGCGGGTTACCCTGCCCCCGATCCAGAACCAGACCACGTACACCACGCTCACCTATTCCCTTACCAATAACCTGATCCACCATTTCAACCGCTCCAAAACCTTCCGCATGGTGGACCCGCCGGACGCCCAGGCGGTGCTGGACGTCCAGATCGTGTCCCTGGCCCTGGAAGGCGCCTCCCGTATCAGCGTCGGCGAATCCGCCTCGCGGCGCGTGGTGGTGACGGCTTCGGCGGTATTAAAACGTTTGGACACCGGCGAAACCGTGTCCGAAGTCCGAAACGCCACCGCCTTGTGGTGGTACTCCAGCACGGGCTCCCAGGACAACATCGAGGCCAATCTCAACGACGCTCTGGAAGAAGTCACCCTGCGGCTGGCCGAAACCATTCACGATCGTTTGGTCGAGGCGTTCTGATGACCCCGGACCAGTTCGAGCGGTCACTCAAGAGCGGCCGCCCGGCTCCGGTCATCCTCCTTCACGGACCGGAACCCCATCAACGCCAACGAGTTGAAAACCTGGTAAAAAGTCTGGTTTCGGAAGGCATGGAGGATTTTAATTTCCTGGTTCTCCAGGCCGATGAAACCCCGGCGGCCGAAGTGGCGGCCCAGGCCCAAACCCTGCCGTTCATGACGCCCCCCCGGGTCATGCTCGTCCGAGGCGTGGACCGATACCCGGCCGATCAACAGGACGTGCTGAAGCAGTACATCTCCCACCCCAACGACAGCACCCTGTTGGTGCTGATCGCCGACAAACCCGACTGGCGGCTCAAATTTTTTAAATGGGTGAAAGATCAGGGGATCGACGTGGCCTGCGATCCGCCCTCGGGCCGCGAACTGGCGGGCTGGGTTCGGGAAGCCATGGCGAAGAGGGGAATGACCATGGGCGCGGAAGCGGCCCGGACTCTGATCGACCGCGTGGGGACCGATCTGGCGGACCTGGAGATGGAACTGGAAAAGGTGTATCTGTACGCCCTGGGTCGGCCGGAAGCCCTGCCAGAGGACGTAATGGCCGTTTCACGCCGGGCGCCCACGGCCAATGTTTTCGAACTGGGTGACGCGGCCGCGGGTCAGGACCCCACCCGAGCCCTGGCCGCGTTGAAAGACCTGACCACCACCGACGCGCCCCTGATGATCCTGGCCATGCTGGTCCGCCATTTCCGATTGCTGCTCAAAGCCAAACTGATTCAATTGGAGCGGACTCCCCGGTCGGAAATGGCCCGGATTCTGGGCGTTCCCCCGTTCGTGCAGGACAAGTACCTGGACCAGGCGCGGGACCTATCCCTAGCCCAAATAAAAAAGGGTCTGGCCGGCCTGAAACAGGCCAACCTGACCCTGGTGACCAGCCCGGCCCCGCCGGAACTGGTCCTTGGTGAACTGGTGCTCGGTCTGGCGACCCTTAGGCGGTCTGACCGGATTGGGCTTTGAAGATATGACGAGCCAAACGTCCAATCCGCCGGGCGGCGGTTTTCCGGTGCAACGTCCCCTTGGTGGCGGCCTTGTCGATGGTGCTCATCGCTTCCCGCAGGGCGGCCTGGGCCGTTTCCGGAGATTGATCGGCGGCGGACCGGGTGGCCTTGACCAGGTTTTTCACTCGGGTTTTGATCATCTTGTTGCTAAGGCGCCGTTTTTCATTCTGCCGGGCGCGTTTCAAGGCGGACTTGTGATTGGCCAAGGATACTCCTCCCGTATTGCCGTGTGCTCTTTCGTAACGCCGGTGGTCCGGCGGCGTAATCGAACCACTCCTACTACCTCAAACAGCCGGTTATGTCAAGGGAAAAACCAACCCGTCCCGCTCGCGGGAGCGGTGCGGGCCGGCTTTGCTCCAGGAACCTTTATTCATGTCTGAAAAAGCCAAAATCGCCCGAGCCGCCGGCGTGGTGGGTTCGGCCACTTTGCTTTCGCGTATCCTGGGATTCATCCGCGATCTGGTCACCGCTTATTTTTTCGGCGCCGGCATGGCCGCCGACGCCTTTTTCGTGGCCTTCCGCATTCCCAACCTTCTCCGAAGACTGTTGGCCGAAGGGGCTCTGACCGTTTCCTTCATCCCGGTGTTCACCGAATACCTTACCCAGCGGTCCCGTTCGGACGCCTTCCGGATGGCCCGATCCACCCTGACCGTGGTCTCCATGGTTCTTTCCGGGGTGACCATCGTGGGGATTTTGGCTTCCCCCTGGATCGTCTGGGCCTTCGCCCCCGGGTTCACCCACCAGCCCGACAAATTCGCGCTGACCGTGCTGTTGACACGGATCATGTTCCCCTACATTTTCCTGGTGGGGCTGGTGGCCTTGGCCATGGGGGTATTGAACTCCCTGGAACGGTTCGCGGCTCCCGCCCTTTCGCCCGTGCTGCTCAACGTGGGCATCATCGCTTCGGTGCTGCTCATTTCCCCCCGGGTGGACCCACCGGTCATGGGCTTGGCCGTGGGGGTGCTGATCGGCGGAGTTCTTCAGCTTTTGTTGCAGATTCCCTGGCTGGCAAAGGAAAAAGGCCTCTTGGGGTTCGGCGGGGAACTGGGGCATCCGGCCATCCGCCAGATCGGCCGCCTGATGGTTCCAGCCACCCTGGGCGCGGCCATGTACCAGATTTCCGTCTTCGTCAATACGCTTTTGGCTTCGTTTCTGCCCGAAGGCAGCGTTTCGTACCTGTACTACGCCGACCGGATCATGCAGTTTCCCCTGGGAGTTTTCGCCGTGGCCATGGGCACGGCGGTCCTTCCTTCCATGTCCCGTCAAGCCGCCCAGAACAACCTGGAAGGGCTTCGGGACACCTTTTCCTTTTCCATCCGCCTGATCTTTTTCATCACCCTGCCGGCGGCGGTGGGGATGATCGTTCTGGCCCTGCCCTTCGTTCACCTTTTCTTCCAACGAGGCCAGTTCGGGCCGGCCGATACCGCGGCCACGGCCTGGACCTTGGTGGCGTACGCCGCGGGGCTGATCCCCTTGTCCGCCGTTCAGGTGGTGGTGCGGGTCTTCTATTCGTTTCAGGATACCCGGACTCCGGCCAAAATGGCCGCCATCAGCCTGGTTCTCAATATGTTTCTGGCCGTCATGCTCATGGGGCCTCTGGCCTACGTGGGGTTGGCGTTGGCCAGCACCTTGGCCTCTCTCGTCAATTTCATCCTGCTCATGGTCATGGCCCGCCGCCGGCTGAAACGAATCGATGGCCGGAACATTTCGTGGTCTTTGGCGAAAAACCTGGTCTGGTCCGGAATCATGGCCGTGGTGGTGTTCCTGATCGCCGGGGTTCACGATCCCGCCGCTCCGGTTTCCTCGGCCGGATTGCTCGTTCGGGTTCTGGGCGCCACGTTGGCCGGCGTGGCCGTTTATTTCCTTTTGGCCTTTTTGGGGCGGGCGCCGGAACTGGCGGCGGCCCGGAATCTGATCCGGAGACGAAAGCGGCCGGCGGTCCAGCCCGAACCCGAGGGGGAAAAAGGCGACGGCCCGGACCCGTCCTAGAACCCGTTCTTTGGGTATGCCCACTCCGGAGCCGAAACCGGTACGGGGTTTCATTGACAGTACCATGAAAAAAGGATAAGGTACGAGCCTCAAGGGGGCGGTGGTTCCTTCGCGAACTTCCGCGCATTTATGGTTTTCGTTACCGATTAAAAAGGCCCCCCTGGCGGGCCGTTCGGTTCATCGTATGGCCAATCCAAGAGGCGAGGGCAACGTGGCGGGCGGCGGATTCCTGGATCGGTTGCGGGGGATTCTTCCGGGTCGAAAACCGATCTACCTGGAAGGCATCAGTCTCTACAACGCCGGCCAGTTCGAGGAAGCTCTGGAACGTTTCGAGCGGATCACCCGCCAAAAAACGTGGCCCTTTTCCCTATACGCCAACCTGGCCCGGTTTTATTCGGGCATGGCCCATTGCAACCTGGGCATTCTTCATATCTACCAGGGCGACAGCGAAGGGGCGGCCCGGCACCTGGAAAAGGCCATCACTTTCACGCCCCGTCAGTTCGCTCCTTATTACTATTTGGGCATCGCCCGGAACAATCTGGGGGATTTCCAGGGCGCCATGTCGGCCTTCAACAAGGTCACGGGCCTGAACCCGCATTTCCTGCCGGTCAAGGCCGGCGTGGCCATTGTTTTCTATAACGAAGCCCGGTTCAAGGAAGCGGAACGGGAGCTGGAAAAAATCGTGGCCCAGCAGCCTCAATGGGCGGACATGCAATACCACCTGGGCATGATGCGGGCCTCCCAAGGCCGGTTCCAGGAGGGCCTGGAAAGCCTCGAAGCCGCCGTTTCCATCAACCCCAATTATCTCAAAGCCCGTATCATGCGCGGCCTGTTGCTGGCCCGGGTGGGCCGGCTGGACGCCGGAGCCGAAATTCTGGAAGGCGTTCTGGCCGACCGGCCGGATTTCGCCGACGTTCATTTCTACCTGGGTGGAATCCACGCCGCCAAGGACCGCCTGGAAGAAGCATACCGGTCCCTGAACCAGGCGGTCAGCCTGAACCTGAATTTCACCGAGGCCTATTTCCATCTGGGCATCGTGCTCCTGGCTTTGGGGCGAAAGGAAGAAGCCCGCCTGCAACTGGCCCGCTCCCTGGAACTCAAGCCCAACCACCGGGAAGCCCGGTTGGTGATGACCCAGATCGACCGGCCGGCCTATGCCATGAGCCAGCAGGTGAGGTCCGAACTGAGCCGCCGGTTCCTGGAACGGTGCCTCGAGCAGCTTCCCCGGCACGTGGAAATCTTCCCCGATTTTTCCGACATCGTGAACATCTTTTCGCCCGAGGAAAACCGGGGGCTCTATCTTTCCCTGATCCGGTACTACGAAGCCATCGCCGCCCAAAAACCCAATTACGCCGACGTGCACGAAATGTTGGGCGGCCTGTACGCCCGGTTGACGCACAAGGAAAAGGCCGTTCCGTACTATCGCCGGGCCCTGGACCTGAACCCCCATTTCGTCCGCGCCCGAATTCACCTGTACGTCTGCCTGATGTCCCTGGAGCGGCACGAGGAAGCCCTGGCCGAAGTGGAAGCCCTGTTGGAGCGGGGCATCCGGTTCGCGGACCTGTATCTGGATCGGGCCCGGATTCTCAGGAGCCTGGGACGGCTGGATGAAGCCAAGGCCGTCGTGGAAGGGGTGTTGAAGGCCAACCCGGGCCTCAAGCAGGCCTATTGGATCTGGTCCCTGATTGAGGAAGACAAGGGATCGCTGGACGAAGCCGTAACCGTTTTGGAACAATACCTGGCGGGCGCCGGAGCCGATTCCGATCTGGACCAGGTTCAGGAACGGATCAAAAAGCTCAAGCCCCCCACGTCCTGATTTTTCCCTTCAGCCCCAACCGCTCCCTCCCCACGATTCCTGGATCGCCTTTTCCGCCTGCGTCCTTCATTTTTGCGCTGGATGGCCGGGGGGGGGAGGATCCCTTTCAACGGTCCGTCCCGGCCTCTTGTTTTTCGTCCGCGCCCGTGGTTTACTCGCCCCCGATTCCATCCCCCTGGCTTCCGCCGGGCGGGCATGGTCCATCTCCCTTTACCGGAAAGGCTGTTTCATGAACGCTCCGTCCGCGCCGTTCCGCTCTTCCGTCGCCGCCCTGGCCGGACGGATCACCCTGGTCACCGGCTGCCGGTTGCTGATCAACACCACCCGGCGGTTCGCCTATCCGTTCGCGCCGGTCCTGGCCCGGGGCCTGG
>JAGVGV010000564.1 GCA_020056895.1 Deltaproteobacteria bacterium | reverse complement strand
TTTGATGCCTGCCTGGTTTGTACGGTCCATGCCCTTTCGGCCGACGGGCGGGAGCCGGGGCGGCCCCTGGTGATTCTGCCGTGAAACGGATCATCTGCGTGGGCAATCGTTTCGTGGACGAGGATTCCGCCGGCCCCCAAGTGTTCGACCGGCTCTCCAACCGGCCGGCCCGGCCCGGTGTGGACGTGATCGACGGTGGTTTGGGCGGGCTGGACCTTTTATGGCTGATGGAAGGCGCCCAACGGGTGGTTTTCGTGGATGCCGTTCAAGGCTTTGGGCCGCCGGGCCGAACCGTGGTGCTTACGGCCGATCAGGCCGGCCAGGGAGCGAGGTCCGATTTCGGCCACGCCGCCGGGTTGGCCTACGCTCTCCGGGTGATGGACCACGTGATGGAAGGCCCTCGGCCCGAAGTGGTGGTTATCGGCCTGGAACAACCGGACGACGCGGCTCTGGCCGACGCGGCCGACCTGGCTTGGCGGCTGATGGATGACGATGCCCCCATCCCTTACGGCATCCGGAATCTTTTGGGAGGCGCGGCATGATATCCCCCCATCGGGAACCCCATCCCGAAGAACTGAGGCAGGAAAACGCCCTATTGTACCAGGAGGTTCTGACCGCGCGCCGGGCTTCGGAAATCACATCCGAACTGGTGGTCCGGCAGTTCATGAAAATGGAGGAGGTCAATCGGCGGCTGGAAGAAAAGGTGGCCGTCGAAACGGTGCTTCGGGAGGAACTGGGCCGCAAGCTCGAGGAAGCCGAAATCCGCGAACGGGAACTGGCCCGGGCCCGGGTGGCCGCCGAAGCGGCCAACGAGGCCAAGAAGGAATTCTTGGCCCGCATGAGCCACGAAATCCGTACGCCGATGAACGCCATTTTAGGCATGGCCGAGCTCCTGAGGGAAACCGACCTTTCCAAGGAACAGCAGGATTACGTGGAAACCCTGGCGTCGTCCGGGGAACTGCTCTTGGGCGTCATCAACGATATTCTGGACTTTTCCAAGATCGAAGCCGGCCAGATTGAACTGGAACACATTCCCTTCAACCTCGTGGACATGGTGGAGGACACCACCAAGATCATGGCCTTTCGGGCCCATGAAAAGGGCCTGGAGGTAATCTGCCGGCTGCACCCGGACCTCCATGCGCCGGTTTTGGGCGATCCCACCCGCCTGAGGCAGATTCTCATCAACCTGATGTCCAACGCCATCAAGTTCACGCAACAGGGCGAGGTGATCCTGGACCTTTCCCCCATTCCGGACGATCCGGAAATCTATCAGTTTTCCGTTCTGGATACCGGGATCGGCATTCCCACGGAAAAGCTGGACACGGTTTTTGAAAGTTTCATGCAGGCCGATACGTCCACCACCCGCGAATATGGCGGCACCGGTCTTGGTTTGGCCATCACCCGGAAGCTGGTGGAACTCATGGGCGGCGAGATCGCCGTGGACAGCCAGGTGAACCAGGGCACCACCTTCCAGTTCACGGCGCGTTTGGAACGCGGCGAACCGCAGCCCAAGGCCTTTACTCCGGATGTATCATCCATCAAGGGCCTTAGGGTGCTGGTGGTGGACGACAACGCCACCAACCGCATGATCTTCAGCGAACATCTGATTACCTGGGGAGCCGAGGTGTCCGAAGCCACCAACGGCGAAGAAGCCTTGGAGATGCTGGCTCTGGCGGCGGCCGAAGGCCGGCCCTACAAACTGGCGCTCCTGGATTTCAACATGCCCCGGATGGATGGTTTGGAACTGGCCGAACAATTGAGGCGGCAGCAGTTCACCACTCCGCTCACGATGATGTTCAGTTCCACGGATTCCAACGAAGGCAAGCTGATGGCCCGGGAAATGGGTATTGCTTCGTACCTGGTCAAGCCGGTCAAACGCCAGGACCTTTTATCCGCCGTGTTGGCCACGTTGGGCAAGGCCGGGTACGATATGGAAAAATCCTGGCAGGCCCTCGAGGCGGAAGTGGGGGTGCTGCCGCCGTTGTCCATTCTTTTGGTGGAAGACTACCAACCCAACCGGAAAACCGTGGAACTTTTTCTTAAGAAGACTCCGGCCCAGATCGATACCGCCGAAAACGGAGCGGTGGCCTTGGAAAAATACAAGGCCAACTCGTACCACATCATCCTGATGGATATGGAAATGCCGGTCATGGACGGGCTCACGGCCACCCGGACCATCCGCGAGATCGAACGGGAAACCCACCGGCCGCCCACGCCCATCGTGGCCCTGACAGCCCATGCCTTTACGGAACACAGGGTTCAGGCTCTTTCGGCGGGTTGCACTGATTTCGTTCACAAACCGGTTAAAAAGAAAAAGCTGTTCGAAGTGCTGTGGCGCACCGCCCTCGATGCTGGTTTCAAATTGGAAGACGGCTATTCCATAACGGAAGCCAATGCCCCCACCGCTCCGGGTGAGCGGCCGGCGCCTCCTTCGAGGCCGGAATCGGTCCGGGTGGAGGCGGACGCGGCCCGAGCCGCCGATTTGAACGAATACTTGAGCGTTTTGCAGCGGGATTACCGGACTCTGGCCATGGCCTTGAAGGAACGGGATTTCGATACCGTGTACCACCGCGCCAGCGTAATCGCCACCACGGGCCGGCAATATGGTCTGGACAAAATTTCCCAACTAGGCGAGGCCATGGTGGGTTTGGTTCCTTCACGCAACCGCGACGCCATTTTTCAGCAGGTGAAAATCCTCAGGGATTACGTCCAGAACCTCAAGATCGTCAAACCGGCCGAATACGTGGTCACGGTGGAATCCGATTTGATGGAGGTGATCGACGATTACGTCCGGGCCGTGAAAGCGGACACCATCGCCTTGGGCCGCGCTCTAAAGGAACGGAATTTCGACCGGGTTTACGGCATCGGTCACGATCTGAAAGGCAGCGGAAGCGGGTATGGGTTGGACCTGGTTTCCGAGGTGGGGGTTCGGTTGTGCGAACTGGCCCGCCGCCAGGATGCCGGAGGGATATTGGTTCAGGTGAGAAAACTGAGCGATTTTCTGAAAAAAATGAAAATCGTCGCCGAATAAAGGCCTTGGCGAGGCCGCTCGTGCCTCTCCCCTCCCCCTTGGCTTCCGGATCCAGGGAGTGGGTTCTTTTTATGGACGAGTTCCCCGCCAAGGCCGCTTTTTTGCTATAATCCGTGGGATAGCCTCCCTGAACGAGCCAACGGCATTATGCGGCCAACCTTGAAACAGGGAACATGGGGGGCGGACGGGACGTTATGGCGGCGATGATCAAGGCTTCCAAATCCTTCGTCATGGTCCGGATCCCCGCCGGCGAATTCCTGATGGGGTCGTCCTATGGGCGGGGGGAGCCGGATGAATTCCCCCAGCATCCGGTCTGGCTCGACGAATACTATCTGGGCCGGTTCCCCGTTACCGCGGCGGAATGGGCCGCCTTTCTCAACGCGTACGGCGCGGATGTATCCGATTTTTTTGAACCATCCCGGGAAACCACGGTCACTCTGTGGGAAGGCCGGTACTACCCCCGCAAGGAATGCGCCGATCATCCGGCCAACGGCGTCACCTGGCTGGGAGCCGAAGCCTATTGCCGATGGTTGACCGCCCAGACCGACCGGCCCTACCGCCTGCCTACCGAAGCCGAATGGGAAAAAGCGGCCCGAGGCCGCCTGGTTCACCAATACTACCCTTGGGGCAACGAAACACCCTTGGGCCGGGCCCAGTTCGGCCAGGTCTGGTCCAGCCCCAGAACCACCTTGTGCCGAGTGGATTCCTTCCCCCCCAACGGGTACGGCATCCACGACATGGCCGGCAATGTTTGGGAATGGTGTTCGGACTGGTACGACCGCAATTATTACCATTCATCGCCAAGGGCCCACCCCAAAGGACCGGACGAAGGAAACCTGAAGGTGCTTCGAGGCGGGTCGTGGGGCGGGTTGGATATCCAGATCCGGTGCGGCATTCGGGTGGGTGAACGGCCCGACGTTTCGGAATCCAACGTGGGGTTCCGTGTGGCCCGGCCCGCCTGATATCCCATCAACGGGCAAGATTCGGCTCCCCCGAAATGGGCGAACTCAACCCCGTATGCTCCGTCGTGAAACCGATAAAAAAAATCCCGGCCCGCCGTTTCCGGTAAATCATCGGCGGCCAAGCCGTTCCGAATGGTGGTCCGTACAGGCGCCGGAGTCAGTTGACGAACACCTTTTTGTAACCCGCCAAATTTTCCAGGGCCACGCCCGTGCCTTCGGCCACGGTGGTCAGGGGGCTTTTCGTCAAATGAACGGGAACGTGGGTTTCTTCTTCGATCAATCGGTCCAGGCCCTTGAGCAACGCGCCGCCGCCGGCCAGGATGATGCCGGATTCCAGGATGTCCCCGGCCATTTCGGGCGGGGTTTTATCGAGCGCCCGGCGGATCACGTCCAGAAACACCTGAACCGTTTCGGCCAGGGCGGCGCGGATGTCGGCGTCGGTCACGTTCACCACCTTGGGCGTTCCCGTAACGGCGTCCTTGCCTTTGACGTCGTACTGCAGGGTTTCCGGCAAGGGGTACGCGCTGCCCACGGCCATCTTGACGGCTTCGGCTGTGTTTTCGCCGATGAGCAGATGATACTTTTTCTGCATGTACCGCATGATGGCTTCGTTGGTTTCGTCCCCGGCCACTCGGACCGATTCCCAATAGGCGATGGCCGACATGCTGATCACGGCCACTTCCGTGGTGCCGCCGCCGATGTCCATGACCATCCGCCCGTAGGGCTGCTCGATCTTGAGACCGGCGCCGATGGCCGCGGCCATGGGTTCATCGATCAGATGCACTTCCCGGGCCCGGGCCAGATGAGCCGCTTCGATCACCGCCCGTTTTTCCACCTGGGTAATGCCCGTGGGCACGCCGATGACGATGCGGGGCCGGATCAACCGGGGGCCGCCCTGAACCTTGAGTAAAAAATAACGGATCATTTCCTGAGTAACGGTGAAATCGGCGATCACGCCGTCTTTCATCGGCCGGACCGCTTCGATCCGCTGGGGGGTTCGGCCTAGAAATTCCTTGGCTTCCTGGCCCACGGCCACCACCCGGCGGCTGTCCCGTTCCAGGGCCACCACCGACGGTTCATTCAGAACAATGCCCGCCCCTTTTTTGTAAATCAGGGTGTTGGCCGTTCCCAAATCCATGGCCATATCCGTGGAAAACCACCCGAGGATTTTATCGAGGATCATCCGTTGGCTCCTCGGGCATGGCCGCGGGGGCGTTCAGCCGGGCCAATCCCGCGTGGATCAAGGCTTCCGCGCTCGGGGCATCCTGGGGATGAAAAACCGTGGCGGTCCGAATGTCGATCTTCAACCGGCCCTCGCCCTCTTCAAGCGGGCGGTCCGCCAGAGCCGAAGTAACGGCGGCCACGATATCCCGGACCCGGGCTTCATCCCGGCCCGGAAGGCCCACGGCCAAAAGGCCGTACCCCAGATGGCCCACCTCGGTGTCGGGACCGCATTCCTCCAAAACCATCCGGGCTCCCGCCCTCAGTGCTTCCAGGGCCGCCTCCTGGCCAATATCCTCGGCGGTCTGATCCAGGTTGGCCAGATGGAGCAACAAAAGCGTCATGCCGCCATCGCGGACCGAGGCCATTTTGATGAGCCGGGCCAGCCGTTTGGTGAAATAGGTGCGATGGGGCAGGCCCACCTGGGGGTCCAGCCGGCTTACTTCGGCCACCCGTTCGTAAACGAATTCGATCTCGAGCGCGGCCGCGAGCCGGTCGGCGGCGGTTTCCAAAGCCGTTACGCGGTCCGGATCCGGATCGAACACCGGACGGCTGAATAAAAACAGCCCCCCCCGGAGCCTGTCGCCCCAGACCAAAGGAAACCCGGCGAAACCGGCATAGTCCCGCAGTGGTTCCTCGGGCACGAAAATATAGGACTTCCGGCCGTCGGCCCGGCCCCGGTCCAGCCTCAGGGCCTGCCGCTTCTGCATGACCCAGCCCGCCAGACCGGCGGACAAAGGCAGGCCTTCGCGGCTGAACCCAGGGTCCAGAGGCAGATCGTGCCCCATGATCCGGTACCGGTCGGGTTCAATGGGAAAAACAGCCGTCAGCACCGCCGCGTCGGCGCCGCTGAATTCCTCGATCACGCTCAAACACCGCCCCAGAGTGCCTTCAACCCCCAAACGCTGGGTGAGAATGGGGTCCAGCTTCCGCTGGAACTGGGCGGCCAGATCCAACCCGTTCAGCCGGGCCGAAGCCCGATGCCGCCGGAGCATGGTGACCAGGGCCTGGCCGAATTGCACCAGAATTTTTTGGCTTTTTTCGGTGAAAACGTACCGCTGCTTGCTGTCAATGGCCAGAACGCCGTTCACATCGGCCAACGGCACGGCCAGGAAGGATTTGATGGATTCATCCACCTGATAAAACAAAAGCTGCCGGGTATCCCGCTCGAACTGGGCGGCGTTGATGGCCTTGCCTTCCCGGTGCACCCAGCCCACCAGCCCTTCCCCCGGATGAATCCGAACCGCGTCGTTGATGTTGCGGCTCAAGGATTGCCAGGCGTGAAGGCTCAGGGGACCCTGGGGTCCCGGGGCCAGGAACAAAGCGGTAGTGAACGCCTCGGTGGTGTTGCTGATCAGATCGATAAGGCCTTGAATTTCTAGGTCCGGCGGCATCAGTCCCGGCTTGATGATATGAAAGGGCGCCTTGAAAGGCTACCCGGAATGGGTTTGGATGAATTTCCGAAAGGACCGGTCATAGGTCTTTTCGGCTTCGGGTGAAAAACAACAGGCCGGCAACTGTTTTTTGGCCAAATGATAATGAAGGCATTCGCAGCACAACCCGTGGCGAGGGCACCCTTCGTACGTACAAGCGCACCGGTCCATGTTTTTTTGTTCATTGGGACAGTTGGTCCGGCTGGGCGCCACTTGTTCATCCTTTCCCATAATTCCAAGATGTTCTTTGATAATGCGGATCGCGGCGTGGTGTCAACTGGTTTTTCCCGTTCCCGCCTTAAGGGGCCGGGCTCCGTCCTCTTCATTCCGTTGGCCAAGGCTCTCCCCAAGGGACTCTGACCGGCTCCGGCGCCGCCGGGCGCCCTCTCTCATTCGTCTTCCCCCGGCGGCGGATCCGACCCCTTCCCGGCCCTCCTGGACCCCGGTCCGGAAAATGGCAGATGGATGATGAACCGGCTGCCTTCGCCAGGCTGGGAATCCACGCTCAGCCGGCCCCGGTGGTTGTCGGTGATGATGAAATAGGAAATCGACAGCCCCAGCCCCGTGCCCACGCCCACGGGTTTGGTGGTGAAAAAAGGTTCAAAAACCCGGCGGCGCGTGGTTTCGTCCATGCCGGGGCCGTTATCCCCCACCTCGACCCGGGCCAGGTCCCCTTCAACCCCCGTCCTGAGCGTGATCCGGGGCGGCTCGTCCGCCGGTCGAGGGCGCCCGGCCAGCGCCTGAGCCGCGTTTTTCAGCAGATTCAGAATCACCTGCTCGATCTTATTCACCTGGCAGACCACGGGTCCCAAACCGGGATCGTAATCTCTAACTATTTCTATATGCCTGAAATCATACTGTTTTTTAAGATCGTAATCATTGGCGGCCAGGGCCACGGTGCGGTCCAGCAGTTCGTTGAGCAACGTGGGCGTGAATTCGGAATGTCCGCTCCGGCTGAAGGCCAGCATATCGGCCACGATCCGGGCGGCCCGCAACCCGGATTCCAAAACCCCTTCCACCAGCGGAACCACTTTTCGCTGTTCCAAATACCCGGTGATCACGGTCATGTCCGTGCCCTGGGCCAAAGCCGCCCGGCGGTTGGGTTCCAGGTCCGGTGAAAGCCGGCGCAAAATGTTTTCCGCGCCCAACACCACTCCGCCCAAGGGATTGTTGATTTCGTGCGCCATGCCCGCGGCCAATCCCCCAACCGACATCATTTTTTCGGTCTGGACCATGATTTCCTGAAGCCGGACCCGTTCGGTCGCGTCGTCCACCCGGATCACGGCGCCGGTTTCATCACCGGAATCCAACGGGTACACCAACAGTTCGTAATGGCTCGTTGAGCCTTCCGTTACGCGGTTGAACCGGCGGCTGGCGGTCGGCCTCCGGTTTTTCAGGCATTCTTCGATCAAACCGGCCGGCTCGGGAAAAAGCGCCCGGATATCGGTAAGGGGACGCCCCAGGGCTTCGGCGGCCTCCAAACCGAACATCAGGCCGGCCGCCGTGTTCCAATGGGTGATAGTTCCATCCGGAGCCAGGCCCACCAGAGCCGAAGGCATGGCGTCGATCATGGTTTGGAGCTGGTTGTGAGCCGTCCGGAGCCGGGCTTCCATCCGTATTTTTTCGGTGGTTTCCCGAAGCACCATCA
>JAGVGV010000713.1 GCA_020056895.1 Deltaproteobacteria bacterium | reverse complement strand
GGTTAGGAGAGGTGTTTTTTTCCTTGACATTTGAAGTGGCGGCGACTAATTTGCGCAAAGTTGCACAATCTATGCCGTCATTGGGAAACCAAAGGCGCCATGAGCGCCGTGTCCATTGAAAAAGACCAACCGTGTGTTGTATCCAAGGAGGAATACCAGGTCATGATCAAACCCCATGGTTCCGACAAGCTGAATCCCTTGTACGTGATCGACGATGCCAAACGGGCCGCTCTTCTTAAGGAAGCCGAGTCCCTGCCTTCGATCGTCGTCTCTTCCGCCGCCGCCGCCAACGCGGTGATGATGGGCGCCGGCTACTTCAACCCCCTGACCGGCTACATGAACAAGGCCGATTCCTTGAGCGTGGCCGATAAGATGGTCACCACCAAAGGCTTGTTCTGGCCCGTGCCCATCGTCAACGTGGTGAAGGACGCCGCCGCCATCCAGGGCAAGAAGCGCATCGCCCTTCGCGACCCCAACGTGGACGGCAATCCGATTCTGGCCATCATGGACGTGGAAGCCATCGAAACCTTCTCCGATGACGAAATGAAGATGATGACCCAGAAGATCTTCCGGACCGAAGACCCGGAACATCCCGGTGTGGCGGCCTTCAGCAGCGTGGGCAAGACCTGCCTGTCCGGCCCCATCCAGGTGCTGAGCTACTCCTACTTCCAGTCCGAATTCCCGGAAACGTACCGGACCGCGTACGAAATCCGCGAAGACATGACCAAAATGGGCTGGAACAAGGTCGTCGCCTTCCAGACCCGGAACCCCATGCACCGCGCTCACGAAGAACTCTGCCGCATGGCCTACGAACAGCTCAAGGCCGATGGCATCCTGGTCCATATGCTCCTGGGCAAACTGAAGAAGGGCGACATTCCGGCCGACGTGCGCGACGCCTGCATCCGCATCATGGTCGAAAAGTACTTCGCTCCCAACTCCGTGCTGATCACCGGGTACGGCTTCGACATGCTGTACGCCGGCCCGCGTGAAGCCGTTCTGCACGCCGTTTTCCGCCAGAACACTGGCTGCACCCACCTGATCGTGGGCCGCGACCACGCCGGCGTGGGCGACTACTACGGTCCCTTCGACGCCCAGACCATCTTCCACGAGGAAGTGCCCAAGGGCGCCCTGGACATCGAAATCTTCGAAGCCGACCACACCGCCTGGTCCAAGAAGCTCAACCGCGTGGTCATGATGCGCGACGTGCCCGATCACACCAAGGACGACTTCGTCCTGCTGTCCGGCACCAAGGTGCGGGCCATGTTGTCCGCCGGCGAATCCCTGCCCGAAGAATTCAGCCGTCCGGAAGTGGCCAAGGTCCTGATGGGTTACTATCAGAGCCTGGACGAAAAACCGGAAATCAAGCTGCACGGCCACGCCACCGGCGCCTAAGCCCGTTGGCGGCCGGCTTCAAACGGCCAAACCCCCGGCCGGTCCCTTGATTCGGGACCGGCCGGGGCGCTCAATAACCCCGCGAAGCCCCGCCGGCTTTTCGGGGTTTTTCTTTTTGGAAAAAGGGAAGGGCGGTCCCGATCACCTTCCGGTCTTTTCCAAGGCCTCAATGAAGCGCCTTCGCCCTTCGTATGTCCAGGCAAAGGTCAGATCCGATGCCCCGCAGGCGCCGCAAACACTCCGGGCCGGCTGGGGCTTGCCGAACAACCAGGCGTGCCATCTTGGGGGGAGCCATTTCATCGTCAGCCGCTCGGAAGAAGGCGGCCCGAACCGGCCGCAAACATTGCAATAGACGTTTCTTGAAAAATCCGGGGGATAGGTGAACGCCTTGGATCGAAGGTGGAAGCGGGCTTCCCGTTCCACGACGCTCGCCCGGTTTTCCTTGGTAAGACCCGGATACAGGACATAGCTTTCGCCGCATTCAAGCGCTTCCAGGGAGTCTTCCAGATCGGACCAGACCGCCAGATGAACAGGGTAATCGGCCGCCGCCCACAATCGGGCCAAAAGAGAAACCGCCGGCTTCGGGTCCATGGCTCCGTCTAAAAGATCGTTCACGATCAGGTCCGCGTATTGAAGAATCGCTTCGTAAAGCCCGGGCTCCGTGAGCTCTAATTCTCCTAATGCCTTTTGGAAAAACGTTTGGACCTCGAAGGAATCAATGGGCCGGGTCAAATCGAGGCCGGCCAGAATCCGCAGACTGGGGGTATCGAACCCTTGTTCCAAAGACGCGACCGCCCAAGCGATCGTATCTTCCGATCGCGCCTGGTTCAGGGCTCTTCGGCCGAACAGCTCGACTAAAGTCCTACTCAAGGCCATCAAGCCTTTTCGGGGCGCCCGGGGCCCAAGTTTCGTTGGCGGTATAGGGCGGGGACCACGGCTTCGGCCATGGCTTTCGGGTTCAGGCGGCCTCCCAGGAACCGGTTGATCCGGTTCGCGGTATCGTGGGGGTCCGTCAGTATGTTATGATGCTGGAGGAACAGAGTGGGGATCGCACGCCGCGTCAGGAAATCCTTGACGGTGGCCGTGAGGCGTCCAAAAGCCCTGGTCAGGTCGTCGTCGCCCTGAGCGTCTCCGGTTCCCAGGCGGTCCATCATGGCTTTTTGCGAGGCCATGACCTCCGCCAAGTTCCGCTCGATGAACAGAACGCGGTACTCAGGGCCTTTGGGCAGATGAATCAAGAGCGGGGAAACGATCTTGACCGCATGGCCGGCCGCTTCAACCAGCCAGTCGGCCTCGTCCTTCAGCCTTTTCACTTTTTCGTATTCCCAGTACCCGTTCGGGTTGTCCGGGTCCGGCGGCCGTTGGCCGTCCACCCAAAGGGGGGCGCCTCCGGCGGCCAGCATCGCCATCAGCATGGACGTACCGGACCGGGGAAGGCCGGTCACCACGGTGATTTCAGCCGGATTCAGAGGCATTTTCAGCCCAACCGATGGTTCATGGGAAAAGGGCATTTTCGGATTCCAATCTTCTGAATTCCGGTTAAACCGGATCGGCCGGCTCAGGTTCTTGTCAGACACTCCAACCTTGAGCTACAATATCATAAAGGTATAAGATCGGGTCAACGAGGCATAACGTGGACGATTTTCGGGGAAAAGTGGCGGCCATCACCGG
>JAGVGV010000514.1 GCA_020056895.1 Deltaproteobacteria bacterium | reverse complement strand
GGCGCGGCGGCGGGTCAGAAGGTCACCCTATTTCTCCCCAAAACCGCTCCCCCGGCCAAGCTGGTTCAAGCCCTTCAATACGGCGCCAAAGTGTTCCGCGTGGATGGAACCTACGACGACGCGTACGATCTATCCATGGAATACAGCCGTCAATTCGGAGGCCTCAGCCGGAACACGGCGTACAACCCCATGACCATCGAAGGCAAAAAAACGGCGGCGCTCGAAATCTTCCAGCAATTGGGCCGCCTGCCCGACTTCGTGTTCGTGGCTGCCGGCGATGGCTGCATCCTGTCCGGCATCTACAAGGGGTTCACCGATATGGTCCGGCTGACGGTCACCGCCGGCATCCCCACGGTGGTCGCCGTTCAGGCTGAAGGATCGAACGCTCTGGCCCGGGCCATGGAGACCGGCCGGTTCGACCGCCAGCCCAGCCGGACCATCGCCGACTCCATCAGCGTGGATGTTCCCCGGAACGGCCGCCACGCGCTCCGGCTCATCCAACGCCACCAGGGCCGGATCGTTACCGTGGCCGACGCGGCCATCCTCCAGGCCCAGGCTCATCTGGCCGGAACGGCCGGACTGTTCACCGAACCCGCCGCCGCCGCCGCCTGGGCCGGCTTTCTGAAAATCAAGGCGGAACTACCGCCTCAGGCGGTCATCGTGGTTCTTCTGACCGGCCATGGATTGAAGGATACGGCTTCGGCGGCCAAGGGCGTAAACGTGCCCGAAAAAGTCATCCGGTCCTTGGATGACCTGGAATTATAACGATGTATCCCCCCGTCTCACGGCGGATGGATTTGTCTCTCCATCCATGAGGTATTCGCCATGCTCGACCTGACCATCCACCCCGAGGTGGTGGAATCCAACGCCCGGTACTGCCGGGAAAAAGGGATCACGCTTCCTACCTTCGCCATGATGCGGGACCCGTCCCAAATCCCCGGCAGGGTCAAGGAAACCCTTCAGAAAACGGGCCTTTGGGATGTGTCTCCGGCCAATTTGTACCGGGTTACCTGGAAAAACGAACCCCAGGACCATGGCGGGCTGTTCGGGGGCGTGAACCATTTCGTGGTCGGGCCGGAACTGTCCGGCGTCCGGGCCCGGATCGTGGTGCTGGTGGGCCGTTGGTTCCCCACCGGAGCCCACAAGGTGGGCGCGGCGTACGGCTGCCTGGTCCCCCGATTGGTCACCGGCCAGTTCAACCCCCAAACCACCAAGGCGGTCTGGCCGTCCACGGGCAACTACTGCCGGGGCGGCGCGTACCTGGCATCCCTGCTGGCCTGTTCATCCGTGGCCATTCTGCCCGAAGGCATGTCGCGGGAACGGTTCGAATGGCTCCGGACCGTGGCCGGGGAAATCATCCCCACGCCCGGGACCGAGGCCAACGTGAAGGAAATTTTCGATAAATGCGCCGAACTGGCCGCGTCGGGCCAGGATTTGCGCATCTTCAACCAGTTCGACGAACTGGGTAACGCCCTTTGGCACCACGAAGTGACCGGCCCGGCGGTGGAGGAGCTTTTAGGGACCCTGACCTCCGGCCGCCAAGGCCTCAAGGCCTTCGTCGCCGCCAGCGGGTCCGCCGGAACTTTGGGCGCGGGGTATTATTTGAAGAAGCGGTTCCCCCAGGCCAAACTGGCCGTGGCCGAAGCGCTCCAATGCCCCACGCTATCGCGGTCCGGATACGGCGACCACCGCATCGAAGGCATTGGCGACAAGCACGTACCCTGGATTCACGACGCCAAGGAAACCGATTTCGTCATCGCCATCGACGACGAAATCCCCATGCGGCTCTTAAGGCTGTTCAACGACCACGTGGGCCGGCATGCCCTGACCGACGCCGGCGTGGCCGCGGACCTGACCGGCCGGCTGGACCTTTTCGGTATTTCCGGCCTGGCCAACCTGACGGCGGCCATCAAACTGGCCAAGTATTTGGAAATGGACGAAAACGACGTGATCGTCACCGTGGCCACGGATTCGATGGACCTGTACCGGTCCCGAATGCACGAACTGGCCGTGGCGCGAGGCGCCTACTCGGGCCACCAGGCCATAAGAGACCTGGAACTCCTGGCCTCCCTGGGCATCGACCACGTAAAGGAACTGGGCTACTACGACCGGAAAGCCATCCACCACCTGAAATACTTCACCTGGGTGGAACAACAAGGCAAATCCATTGATGAACTCAATAACCAATGGTCCAAACACGATGACTACTGGACCGAAACCTTCAACCAAACCCCTGCTATCGACCGGTTGATCCAAGAGTTCAATGAAAGAACTTGGGGAAACCCTTTATAAAAAATGGGTCTCCCCAAACCACTTCCCTTATACTTATAACAAGGCGGCGGGCCAGGGCGAGGCCCTGGCCCGTGTCGGCGTGCGGGGCCTCGCCCCGCTCCCCCCGGTTTTCCCGGCTTCGACCGCCTGGGGGAAGCCTTCATGGCGTCCCCATTGGACGGCCGTCGGTTTTCGGGGGGGCGCCGGGGGGGCCGGCTAGATCGGCGGCCGATCATTCCCCCCGGAGCGTTTATCCGTGACTTAGCTGAACCTCGCCCTGCTTTTTCTTCTCTTCCGAACGCCTACGCTG
>JAGVGV010000302.1 GCA_020056895.1 Deltaproteobacteria bacterium | reverse complement strand
CCCATGGATATTTTCTCCACCACGGCGGCGGTATCCCCCAGGTTCCGGATCATCTGGACCATGGCATGGCCCAGGGCGTCTTTGTCGCACTGAGGTTTGACGCTGACGGAAAGGTCACCCTTGGCGATGGTTTCCACGGCCTGAACGGATTCGCCCAAGTGGTCCACCATTTTTTTCATGGCGCCCAGAAGCAGGGCGGTTTCATCCCGGCCATCCACCTCGATCCGCGCGGAAAGGTCGCCCATGGCCACCAGATCGGCCGTGGCCACGGCTTTGGCCAGAGGCCGGGTGATGCTCGAGGCCACGAACCAGGCCACGGCCACGATCAGGATCACGAACAAACCCGCGGCCAAACCGATGGACTGAAGCAGCCGCTTGACGGGCGCCTGAACTTCGGCTTCGTCGATCTCGGCGATCAAAGCCCAGGTATGCCGTCCCACGGTGAGCGGCGTATAGGCCGAAAGCACGGGGTTGCCGTTATAATCGATAATGATTTGGTTGCCCGTTTTTCCCGCCAGGGCTTCCTGGGAGGCCGCCGTATCCACGGCGCCTTTTATGGGATCGGCGAAGGAGGCCTTTACGGAATGGTGTTGGGGATCGAGGAACGAGTCGGACCGCATTTTTTTGTCCGGCCCGACCAGGTAGGTTTCGCCCGTTTGGCCCATGCCTTCCCGTTGCCGCATGACTTGGTTGATGGATTCGAGTGAAAGTTGAAGGCCGACAACCAGAACCACCTGGCCGTCGTGAACCACCGGAGCCGCGATGAAGGCCGCGGGTTCGTTGTTGCTGGGCGCGTAGGGTTCGAAGTCCGAAACGCCGTATTTCGTTGTATTCAACACATCCCGAACCACTTTTCCAAGGCTGGAATCCGCGTATTTACCGTTCACGATGTTCGTGCCGTAATCAGCCTCGTGGGTCACCGAATAAAAGACCTTGCCTTCGGGATGGATCAGGAAAAAGTCGTAATACCCGTACTGCTTGATGTAGTTGCCGAAATAGTCCAGGCCTTGATCGTCCTTGGGGACGATGGCCTCCTCCAGGGACATGGCGCCGATCAGGGCCCATTCGAGACCCGGAACGGCCAGGGGAGTGTACAGGCTGATCTCGAGTTCGCCGGCGCCGCCGGTTTTGATCATCCGGCCCGTTTTTCCCGCCATGGCGGCGTCCACGTCCGGGCCGCCAACCGGTTCGCCGATCTTGCCGGTATTGACCGTTCGGTTGCTCCGGTACGAAACATGGCCATCCGTTTTTCCCACCAGGTAGCTTTCACCCGTTTTACCCATGCCTTCCCTTTGCTGGACCACGCCGTTGATCACGTCCGTGGGCAGTTGGAAGGCCAAAAACCCCAGGGAAACGCCTTGTTCCCCGACCATGGGGGCCATCATGAAGGCCGTTTGCCGGCCATTGGACGGCGCGTAGGGCTCGAAGTCCGCCACGCTCACCTCGTCCGCGCCGAGCTCCCGCGCCTTACGGAACGCCTTGCCCAAGGGGGAATCCTTGAGGGCGCTTTCGGGGATGGATAACCCCAAGTCCGGTTCCCGGGCCACCGTGTACACCACGCGTCCCTTCGTATCGATGAGAAACAAATCGTACCAGCCCATATCCTTAACGATATCCTTGAACCGGATATCCATATGAGCCGCCAGATCCTTCCAGGCCGGGGCATCCACCCGTTGACCGCCCGAATCAAAGGCCGCGGATATCTCTTGAAGGGCGTTGTGAACGTACGGATCGTCTTTAAGAGACTTCAAGGCCGCCGCTTGGTCCTTGAAATAGGCTTCGAGCCTGGACCTTTTCAGCTCTTGGGAAACGGCCAGACGATCGAAGGCTTCTTTCCGGAGGGCGTCCACGGTTTCCACAAGCACGGCCATATCGCCTTGGCGTTCGACAAAATACCGTTCAATCTGGGCCTTTTTTATGCCGCGGACCGCTTCCAACTGCCCTTCCGCCTGTTTCATCAAGGCCTTTTGGGAAAGCTGGGCGGTCCAAACGGAAACCGCCGCCAGGGGAATAAGGCCGACAAGCAAAAAGAGCACGATCAGCTTGGGTTTCATGCGGAAATTTTTCATGGGCGCATCCTCCTCCATTTCCACCAGACGGCTCTTCCCGTTGAGTTTTCCGATAGGTTCCCTTGTCCTGTTCCAACGAACGGTTCATGGAGTTGGGTGGTACCGGACTCTGGGGGCGAGAGGAGCCCCCCCGGGATTCGGAAACAGGGTTTAGTACCGTTCGAAATCCTTGTCCAGATCGTCGTCGGCTTCTTCCGGTTCCCCCAGGGCCAAGGTGACGCCTTTTTTCTGGGGGGGAGCGGGTTTCGGGTGTTCTTGGCCGGCCAACCGACGGTTGGTCCGGGTCGTGGTCCGGCCGGTCCGGGGACCGCCGGAGCCGCCGGAGCCGGCCTTGTTCTCCCAATCCCGGCCGAAGTCCTGGGCCCGCCGGGCTTCCTGGGGGATTTTGAAATAGGCCACGGACTGGAGCATCAGTTCGGACTGCCCGGCCAGTTCTTCGGCCGTGGCGGCCATTTCCTCGGACGCCTGGGCGTTTTGCTGGATCACGGTATCGAGCTGTTGCAGAGCGGCGTTGATCTGCTGGCTGCCGGAGTTCTGTTCGTTGCTTGCGGCGCTGATTTCCTGCACCAACTGAGCCGTGTTCTGGATATCGGGCACCAGGCGGGCAAGCAGTTCCCCGGCTCGAACGGCCACATCCACGCTGCTGGTGGCCAGCTTGCTGATTTCTCCGGCGGCGGTCTGGCTCCGTTCGGCCAGTTTACGGACTTCCGACGCCACCACGGCGAACCCCCGGCCGTGTTCGCCGGCCCGAGCCGCCTCGATGGCCGCGTTCAAAGCCAACAGGTCGGTTTGCCGGGCGATTTCCTCGATGATGGAAATCCGGCTGGCGATGTCTTTCATCGCGGTCACGGTCTGCTCCACGGCCCGGCCGCCTTCCTGGCCGTCCTGAGCCGCCTTGAGGGCGATTTTTTCCGTTTGCCTGGCGTTGTCCGCGTTCTGGTTGATGTTGGCGCCCATT
>JAGVGV010000230.1 GCA_020056895.1 Deltaproteobacteria bacterium | reverse complement strand
GAAACCAATCGGCTAATTAGATGCAATCACCGTCAAACAAACGGTCACCCTCCATTTTACGTGGGTGATAGGTCTTTTTGTCAGGTTCTACTCGTTGGTCATCAGTTTATGAAACGGCGGCCCTCCGCCAGCATAGCTACAGGCTTTTTCTAACAAGGAAATCCCCGGCACGTCAATGTCTCCTTTTGACGATTTCGAGGACGAATACACTATTTGACGGGAGGTTCGAGCCTCATTTTAAGAAAATCCTCGGCCAGGGTGATCGGCCCGCCGTATTCCTCCATAAGGGGGCCCATAAGGTCGTGGCCTTGTGTTTCCGGATAAAAATGGGTGAGAACCAGATGGTTCACGCCTGCTTCCCGGGCCGCCCGGCCGGCTTCTCTTGGCGTTAGGTGCCCTTCCCTTTTCCGGCCTTCGGGAAAGGAGCACTCGGTCACCACCAGGTCCGCGCCCTGGGCCAGGGCCGCCAAATTGGGGCCGTAGTCCGTATCCCCGGTCACCACCAGGCTTCGGCCCTCGAACGTAAACCGGTACCCCAGACTTTCGGGATTATGGTGCATGGGGCCGCTTTCCACCTGAAGGTTTTCCAAAGCATGAACGGAACGGACACCCATCGGCCATTCCTCCACGAATACACGATCCGCCAGGGGGTCCACCCAGCGGCTCCAGGCCGATTTGAAATGGCCGATCAATGTGGACAGGCCTTGAGGCCCCACGATCCGGGAAGGTTTCAGCCGGGTGAACCCGGGCCAGTACCGGGTGGCGAAAAGGTAGGCCGGCAGGTCGCCGGTATGATCGGGATGAAAATGAGTGAAAAGCAGGAAATCCAAATCGTTATAGGTGAGGCCCGCCGCCGCCAACTGCCTGAGCGCTCCGGGGCCGGCATCCACCAGCACGGTGGTTTTACCGGCTCGGATCACCAGGGCGGGGGAGCCTCGGCGGGCGTCCGGCACGCCGCAGCCCGTGCCCAGGAAGGTCAATTCCATGTATTTGTTCCTCAGTTCATGAACAGCCGGCCCGCCTCCCGGGCTTCGGCCAAAGCGGTCGGGTGCTCGCGAATCGAACCTTTGGCTTCGACGCGTGAATAAACAAGCTGGCCCATCCCTTTGGGCAGGCCGATGGCATCAAAAAAATATTGAACGCAAAGGTCCGTACCGGTGAACACGTTTTTACCTTTGCTGCCGCCCACGCCAATGAAAAAACCCCGGCCGCGAGGTTTTTTAAGCTCCGGAAAAAGCCGGGTGCGGCTCCACAGGGCCTGGCACCGGTCCACCAGAGCCTTGGCCTGGGAAGGAACTCCGAAAAAAAAGACCGGCGAGGCCACGACCACCCGCTCGGCCTCGATCAGTGAAGGATACAGGGCTTCCATGCCGTCCTGAAGCACGCACACGCCGGCTTCGTCGCACCCTCCGCATTCCAGGCAGGCGTGGATTTTGATTCGGCGGGGATACACGGTTTCCACTTCGGCGCCGGCTTCTTTGGCGCCATCGATGAAGGCCTTGAGCAACAAATCCGAATTTCCGTTTTTGCGGGGGCTGAAGCCCAAGGCCAAAAGCGTAGTCATGAACGCTCCTTCCGGAGGGGGTGTATCAACCGTGGCGGCGGAGGTCTTCCAGCAGCCGGTAGGGGATGTGAAGGTTGCCTCGGCCCGACCCGAGCCGGATTTCGGCCTTGCTGGCGCCGTGATAATCCGAACCGCCCGTGACCGCCAGGTTGAATTCCCGGGCCAGTTCCAGGTGCTGCGCGGTTTGTTCTGGGGAATGCTCGGAATAATGGGCTTCAATGCCCGCCAACCCCGTCTCGGCCAGAACGCCGATGAAACCCCGCAAGGCTTCGGGGTCCAACCCCAAACTGTACGGATGAGCCAAAACGGGCAACCCCTGGGCTCGGCGGATCATGGCCAACGCGTCCACGGGCATCAGCCGGGCTTTTTCCACGTAGGCCGGCCGGCCCTTGGCCAGGTATTGTACAAAGGCCTGGTCCGTGGTCTGAACATACCCCTTTTCCAGGAGCACACGGGCGAAATGAGGCCGCCCGACCACCGGACCTCCGGCCACGGCTTGAACTTCCTCCATGGTCAGGTCCAGCCCCAGGTCCCGGAGCTTTTCCACGATCCGGGGATTCCGGTTGGCCCGGGCGTCCTGGAGGCCCTCCAGGGTCCGGCCCAGTTCCGGGTCGCGGGGGTTAAAATCGTAGCCCAACAGATGGAGGGTTCCTTTGGGGAATTCGGCGGAAATTTCCACGCCGGCCACTATTTCCAGGTCCAGCCGCCGGCCTTCGGCCACGGCTTCGTCCAGGCCCCCCAGGGTATCGTGATCGGTCACGGCCATGGCCCGGAGCCCCAATTCCCGAGCTCGCCGGACCAATTGGGCGGGGGTGTCGCTTCCGTCCGAAGCCGTGGTGTGGGTATGCAGGTCAATAATCTCCATGCGTCAATCTTTCAGGGCCAGCCGCAAAACCTCGTCCATTTTTTCAACGAAATGAATGGTCAGGCCGGCGGTGAGGTGTTCCGATATTTCGTGAAAGTCCCTTTGGTTACGTTTGGGAAGAAGAATTTCCTTCAGGCCGGCCCGTTTGGCCGCCAGCACTTTTTCCTTGATGCCGCCCACGGGCAGCACCAGCCCCCTCAGGGATATTTCGCCGGTCATGGCCACATCGGGCCGGACTCGGCGGCCGGTCACCAGGGAAACCAGAGCCGTGGTCAGGGTGACGCCGGCGGAGGGGCCGTCTTTGGGGATGGCTCCGGCCGGGAGATGGATATGCAGATCGTGCCGGCTGAAATAGTCCTCGGGGATGTTCAGTTCGCTCGACCGGGACCGGACCCAGGACAACGCGGCGGTGGCGCTTTCCTTCATCACGTCGCCCAGTTGGCCGGTCAGGGTCAGGCCGCCCTTACCGGGCATGGCGGTGGCTTCGATGAACAGGATGTCGCCGCCGGCCATGGTCCAGGCCAGCCCGGTGGCCACGCCGGCCGGGGCGGTGCGGGCCTTGACTTCGCTTTCGAACTTGGCCGGGCCCAGGATACGGGCCACTTCCGGAGGGCCGATGACGGCTTTTTCCACTTCTTCCTTGGCCACCTGGGTGGCCACGTGGCGGGCGATGGACCCGATTTCCCGTTCAAGGTTCCTAAGGCCCGCTTCGCGGGTGTAATCGGCGATGATCCGCCGGAGGGCGGTATCGCGGAAGGTGATCTGGCCGGCCTTCAACCCATTGGCTTCCCGCTGGCGGGGGACCAGATACTTTTTGGCGATGCGGATTTTCTCCTCGTCCGTGTACCCGGAAAGACCAATGATTTCCATTCGATCCCTGAGAGGGCCGGGGATGGTGTCGAGCACGTTGGCGGTGGCGATGAACAGCACCTTGGACAGATCATACGCCACTTCCAGGTAATGATCGGAAAAGGAATGGTTCTGTTCGGGGTCCAGAACTTCGAGCAGCGCCGAGGACGGATCGCCCCGGAAATCCTGGCCCAGCTTGTCGATTTCATCGAGCATGAAGACCGGGTTGCGGGTCCCGGCTCTTTTCAGGCCCTGGATGATCCGTCCGGGCAAGGCCCCCACATAGGTCCGGCGGTGGCCCCTTATTTCGGCTTCGTCCCGAACGCCGCCCAGGGAAATACGGACGAATTTACGGCCCAAGGCCCGGGCGATGGACCGGCCCAGGGACGTTTTGCCCGTTCCCGGCGGCCCAACGAAACACAGGATGGGGCCTTTCATGTCCGGTTTCAGCTTGTGGACGGCCAGGTATTCGATGATCCGGCGCTTGATTTTTTCCAGGCCGTAATGGTCTTCGTCCAGGATGGCCTGAGCCCGGTTGATGTCCCGGTTGTCTTCGGTGGCCTCGTTCCAGGGCAGGTCCAGGAACCAATCCAGATAGGTCCGCGAAACATTGTATTCCGCCGAAGCCGGGTTCATCCGCCGGACCCGGTTCAGTTCCTTGAAAGCGGCTCCGCGGGCTTCTTCGGGCAGTTCCTTTTTTTCCAACCGGCCGGCCAGGTCGTCCGCTTCGGCCGCGGTTTCGTCCTTATCGCCCAGTTCCTCGTGAATGGCCTTGATCTGTTCCCTGAGGTAGTAATCCCGCTGGTTTTTGTCGATCTTGCCCTTGATCTGGTTCTGAATTTTGGACCCCAACTCGAGGATTTCGATCTGGCGTTCCAAAAGCAGAATCACCAGTTCCAGCCTTTTCTCCACATCCAGGGTGGAAAGTACCTCCTGGCGGTCCTCCCGTTTCAGACTCAGGGCCGAGGCCACGATATCCGCCAGCAACCCGGGTTGCTCGACGCTTTGATTCATCATGCCCAGTTCCGCCGGCATGCCCGGAGCCAGTTCGAGCACCTTTTTGAACAGAGACCGGACGCTGGCCACCAGGGCTTCCACCTGCCTGGTCACCTCCAGCCGGTCAGTGGCGGGTTCGATGCGGGCAATGGGGTACGGCGCGAGGCTGGCGATTTCCACCAGATGAATCCGCTCGATCCCCTGCACCAGAACCCTCATGGGACCCCCATCATCCTTGTTCATCTTGAGGACGTACGCGGACATCCCGATGGGATGAAGCGCATCGGCGCCCAGATCGGCCAATTGAGTGGGTTCCCCCCGAAAATTGAACAAGCTGATAACCCGGCCGTGAAGGATGGTTTCCTGAATCGCGGTCATCAGGCTTTCTTCGGAAATGAGCATGGGCTGAATCATACGGGGGAACAGGTTAAGGTCCATCAGTGGCAGCAGAGGAACCACTCCGGGGATTCCCGGGGGTTGAGGGACCCCAGCGGATCCGCTTTCCGGCGGGTTCGAGGCGGAATGAACGGCGGTTTCGCTCAACTTGAATTCGTCGCTCATGGCGTCCATCCAATGGCGGCCAGGGGGGCCGGCTTCAGGTGATCTCGATCCGGCCTTGAGGGGCCGGGGTTTTGGGAAGATGAACGGTCAGCACCCCGGTTTCAAAGGCGGCGGTCACCTGGTCCGGGTTGATGGGTGAAGGAAGGCGAAAAACGCGGACGAATCGGCCGTACCCGATTTCCGCCTGAAGCACGCGAAATTCCTCCGACGCGGCGGGTCTGTTCCGGATGCCGGCCACTTTCAAGTGCATCCGGTCCACCACCACTTCCACCTCTTCCGGTTCCAACCCCGGCAGGTCGGCAATGATCTCGAAGGCGGCCGGAGTTTCATGGATGTCGATCTGAGGCGTCCAGGTGGTGGTGCCGCTGGCGAACCGGGGTGACCGGGAACCATAGGCCATCTGGTCCCACATCCGGTCCAGTTCCTTGCTCAGGGCGTCCATTTCTTTCAGGATTCGAGGCTTGATCATCGCCGTTTCCTCCATCACCCAGGGAAGTACCATCGCACCCCAGATCACCCTGGCCGATGATCCATTCCCGATGGCCTGTTTCGGCGGTGTCTGGGGCCGTGGTCCCCATGGCGGTTGAACAAAAGGTAAAGAAGGTGGAGGCGGTTGTCAATCGGCTGGGGAGGAAAAGGCCGGGTGCGGACCGTTTGAGCCAATAGCCACGTAGGGAAGAACATGGGTGTTCCATGGTTTTCCGAATCGGCGGGATGGCCTTGACCGGGGAAGCGTGGTATCCTGGGTTTTCAATGAAGCATTCAAGGCGCATATCGTTGGCGGTGTTCCTGGTCCTTTGGGCCGTAGGGTGGTTGCCGTGGACGCCAGCCATGGCCGTTGGGGCGGAACTGGATTCGTTTGGGTCCCCAGGGTTTTTGAAAACCCGGCTGGACCTGGCCCGGGAGGCGCTGGGGATTCCGGGGGCCGTGCTGGTTCTGGCCGAACCGGGAGGAGCTCGGATCCGGGTGGCTTCGGGCTTGGCGGTGATCACGCATCAGGAACCCAACCAGGAGATCATCCAGGCGATCCAGGCCGAAGAAGTGAAGGAAACGGGCGTGGCCCTTCATCCCGCCCGTAAAGTGCCCAATCTGGCGGCGGCCACCCGAGTGGAAGGCGTTCCCATGACTCCGGACCGCCGGTTCCGGGCGGCATCCATCGATAAAACGTTTTTGTCCGCCTTGGTTTTTTTGCTGATCCAGGATGGCCTTTTGGGATTGGACGATCCGGTGGAAAAATGGCTGCCTGGCCTGGCACCCGGCGGCCGTGAGATCACGCTGAGGCATTTGCTGGGGCACCGGAGCGGTTTAGGGAATCTGACCGAGCATCCTGATTTTTACGACGACCTGACGCGGGACCCCAAACGTCGTCGTACGCCCGAGGAACTGGTCCGATATGGGCTGGATCAACCCCGGATGTTTTCGCCCGGTCGAGGCCCCTTGTATTCCAACACCAATTACGTGCTGGCGGCGATGATGGTGGAACGGGCCACGGGCCGCGATTATCGGGACTTGGCCCGGGAACGGATCGCCCTTCCCTTGGGGTTGACTCGAACGGAATGGCCGCGTAGTCCGGACGCCGGGCCGGATTATGCCCGGGGGTACCGGCACGATTTCACCGTAGGCGGCCGATGGAAGGATTATTCCGATTGGGCGGATCCATCCTGGTGCTGGGGCTGGGGCGGAGTGGCGTCGACGGCCGACGATCTGCTCACCTTTTTCCAGAGCCTTTTGGATGGCCGTGTGGTGACCAAGGAAAGCCTGGGGCGGATGAAGGATTTTCGTCCTCCTGATGGGGATTTCGGGATCGGCTCGGGGCTGTTCCGTTGGGGACCGGCCATCGGCAACGACGGCGACTACGTTTTGGGGTATCAAGGCCTTCTGGTACGGTACCAGGGGTTGGATCATGTGGTGCTGACCAACGGCCCTCCGACCCGCTTGGGAGTGATGAACGGGCCTTTGGCCATTTGGCGGCGGGTTCTGGGCGTGGACCCCGCCGGGTTCGGCCCCAAAGAGGAATCGGCTCAATAACTCCGGCCGGAAGAATCCTGCTTCCGGCCGGATGTCGTCAGCGGTTTGGCGGAGTCCGTTTTCCGGTTCCGAAATACCTATTTCCCGAGGGCCGCGCCAAAACAGGCCGTGGGGCTGAACGCCTTGGGCAGAATCGATTCGTCCATCTTGATCAGGCCGCGGACTTCCAGGTCCAAATGCTGACCGCTGGTTTCCAACTCGCGTGCGGTCCGATCCACGTCCCTGGCGTCCCGAACCTCCCTGGGCTCCTTGGGGGCCACGTCTCCGGCGCCGTCCCCGCCGCCTCCGCCGCCTCCGCCGCCATTACAGCCGCCGCCCGACAGTTTCTTCTGAATCTGCAGAATGAAATTGGATACCGTGTTGCTGAAAGCCTTGAGCCTTTGGTACAGGCTTTCCACGCGGGGCAGCAGAGTTTTTTCCATATCCGCGCGGTCTTGGGGGCTGATATCCTTGCTGGTGATGGCGTGACGGACGTACCGGTCCCGGGATTGCCGTAGGTGTTTTTGGCATTCCTGAAGGGATTTCTGGACCTTGGCGTCATAGGGATTGACCAGCACCTTGCCGCTTTTTTCCCGGATCTGACCGACCACGGAGGCCAGGTCCGCACGGGCGGGCTGTCCTACGGACTGCCAGAAGGCCGAATACTCGTCGCACGATCCCTTGAACGCCTGGATGGAGGCCTGGACTTCGGCCTTGGTGGCTTCGGAGACCGCTCCGGCTTTTCCGGCTTCCGACCGGGCTTTGGTTCTCAATTTGTCGTACTGGCTTTGCTTGGCCAAAATATCCTTGCGGATTTTGGCTTCCTTGTCCCAGGGTCCCTGAACCCCCACGGGTTTGCGGATGGTTTCAAGACTCAGGATTTCCACGTCCGCGGAATGGGACCCGGCGTCCTGAGCCAGTTGGTTTACTTGGCCGGAAATCTCCGCCGCGGCCCAGACAATGAACGCGGCCAGTAGAACCAACCCAATGGTAAAAAGGATTTTTTTCATGACCCCCCATCCAAGGTTTTTTTTGGGCTCTCGTCCCGAAAGCCCAGCTTCCGGCGCCCCGCTTCGCCAGAGCCTCCCCTGGCCGATACGATCAATCCCCTTCGATGAAGCAGGGGCAGAAACGAGGCGGTTCCAGATAAGTCAATCTCACGCTATATTGCTGCGTGGTGATGGAATTGACGTCGGATTGAAGGTTGTTGGCGTCCGTATTCGTTTCCCGGCCGGTGCGGTCCAAATCCCGGACGTTGTTCGCATCCCGTGAGGTCTCAGGGGTGGTCGGTTTTCGGCCTTCGCGATCACCACCGCCACCGCCGCTGCCGCCGCCGCCCATGGTTTTCTGAACCTGAGTCAACAGATTGGTCACCCGGTTGACGAAGTCCTGAGTCCGGTTCACCAGGGTCTGGGATCGAGGCGCCAGCCTGGTCTCAATGTCCTTCCGGTCCGCGTCGCTGATTTCTTTTTTCTCCACCGCCAGACGGGTATATTCCGTCCGGGCCTTACCCATGGCTTTTAAATAATCCCGAAGAGTCTTCTGAGTATCGGAATTCATGCCTCCCGCCACGGCTTCGGCGCTCGCCTGCCGGGAAGCCCCCACAGCCGTGGCCAGATCGGCCCGGGTGGGTTGACCCGCGCCTTTCCAGAACGAGGAATACTGGTCGCAGGCGCCCTTGAACGACGCGGCCGATTGGCGGACCTGTTCCTTCGTGGCCGCCGAAACCTGGCCTTGCTCCTTCATTTCCTTCTGAGCCTTGACGGCGGTCTGGCTGTATTGATCGTGCTTGGTCAGAATGTCTTTGTGAATCTTGCCTTCCTGTTCCCAATTTCCCTGGGCGCCGACCGGTTTGCGGATCAGTTCCAAGGTAATGATCTGGGATTCCGCCGCGTTGGACCCAGCGTCCTGGGCCATCTGATTGATCTGGCCGGACAGTTCCGCCGCGGCCCAGACCAGAACCGCCCCACCAAGAATCAACCCCAATACCAACAACATTTTACGTTGATTCAGTTTCATGGCATCCCCCTTACAGGCCCCCTGCTCGGCGCCTTGATCACGGTTCTGAGGAAAATGGCAGGTTTTTCTTTATTAGTTTACCTTAGAGCCTCACCACCGGCAACCCCCGGAGGCGGGTATTTCCCCCATGGCTTTTGGAATTCTCGCACAAGCCGCGAATGATGGGAACAGCGCCGCCTTCCCCACGGCTTGATGCCCTTTGGACATGGAGGAAACGACCGGTGGGTTGGCGCGTTTTTCCATGAATGTTTGAATCCTGGGCTTGAATCGGCTTCGAACGTTTCGAGGTCACTCCCTTTCCTTGGAACGAAACGTTCGTTACCGGTCTCCCTATTCGTTTTCAATGAAACATGGATACAAACGAGACGAAACCAGGATCGTCCCGATGGAAAAGGTGTGCAAGGCGATCTCTTCATCCAAAATGCGCTGCGCGGTGCTCAGAGCTTCCCGGCCGGTCCGATCGAGTTCACGGGCATTGTCCCAATCCCGTTGCAGTTCTGGGGGAATGGGGTTCGCCTTTGGCTGAGGGCCTTCACACCGGCTGCTGCCCCCGCCGCCCTTGCGGCTTTGAAGTTGAGTCAAAAGGCTGGTTACGCGGTTAGCGAACTCCTGGGCTTGGTTAACCAGCGCCTTGGCCCGCGGGCTCAAAGTTGCATGGAGGTTTTCCCGATCGGCGTCGGTCATGTCCTTCTTTTCCACTACCTCGCGGACATACTCAGCGCGGGCCTGGCCAAGTTTTTTTAGGCTGTCCCGAAGGGCTTTCTGTGTGTCGGCGTTCATGCCGCCCGCCACCACGGCGGCTCCAGCCAGTCTGGACACCCCGACGGCGGCGGCCAGATCGGCTCGTGTGGTCTGGCTGGCCCCCCGCCAGAAGGCCGAGTACTGGTCGCAGGCGATTTTAAAAGCGGATGCCGAAGACTGGGCTTCCGCGCTGGTGGCGGCCGAAACCTGGCCTTGTTCCTTCATCTCCTTTTGCGCCTTGGCCATCACTTTCTGATAGGCGCCGTCACGGTCCACGATGCTTTTTCGGAGCTTCGATTCCTGGTCGCCGCCCGCCGCCCCCACGGACGGCCGGATGAATTCCAGGGATATGGTTTCCGCTTCCGCCGTAATGGACCCTGTGTCTTGAGCCATTTGATTGATTTGACCGGATAATTCGGACGCCGCCCACACCAGGACCGCGGCCATAAGGATCAGCCCTAAAACCAGCGCCACCTTCCGCTGACTCGACATACCCAACTCCTTCAGTCCTGATTAGGTTCCCGTTGATTGGTTCATACGGATTTACGCTTGAAAAAGGTCTCGCGGCGTTTTCCATTCCTTCCGAAATGATCGGTCGATCCCATTTCCCCCGGCGCCAGTGCGTTCGCTCCCAACCCGTTCACCCGCCCGACAACCATTCCTTCAAGGTGGGCGGGTTGAGAATGCATCCCTTCGAAGGGCGCCATTCGCACCGGGCGGTGAGCTCCACGCCGCCCTGGATAACGCTGACCGGCCGGTCCGAAGACACTACGACAATGAGCACTTCATCGTGTTCGGCTGAATACCGGAGAGCGGAATTGAACCGTGCCCCCCTAGCTCGATTTTCACCGGGCACCGCATGGCCGTCCAGCAGGCAGGCGAACCCATGGAGTTTCAAATCCCGGCCCAGATGAAGGGCTCCATCCACCTTGGCCAAAGACCGGGCCAAATCCAACAACGGCTCGCTCCGAAGATCCAACGGGTCCATGAGGGATTGGCCGGGGATGTACCGGGGAACTTCGGCCAGGTCGACCACGATGGCGGCCCCGTGAGCTCCCGCCCGGGAGGCCTGGACAATCCGGGTGATGATCTGGAACAGGTCGTGGCGGTCGGCGGGATCCAGGTCCGTTTCCAATAAAGCTTCTTCCACCTGGACCAGATTGGCCCGCCGGTTGGTCGCGTGGTACCGGCCATCCGAAAAACTGGCCACCAGTTCATCATCCAGCTTTAAAAAACCATAATTCCCCCGGAATTCAACGATGATGCTGGCTTCGGGGGGCTTGTCCCGAGTCAGGCCGATGATCCTCGCGCCGTCCGACACCAGCCGGCGGTCCGATTGTTCCACGGCCAAAAGCATTTTCCGCACGTGTTTGTGGTTCTGGATGTCCGGGCGTTCCAGGGCCGGAAACCGGGCCGGCATATTCAAACGGGGTAAAAACCAGGGCTCGACGAAAACCAGTTCCCCCCTGGGCCAGGCTCCCTCTTCCAGGGTTTTGGAAATTTCTAGAACCGCGTCTAAAATCGGGAACACCCGGACCCGGGTATCCCACCCCATCCGCAGGTTCCGCTGGTCCACGATGTAGTCCCGAACGGCGTGCGTGGCGTATTCCTTCAGCACGTACCCCGACGTGCCGATGTTCAGGTGAATGCCGGCCAAAACGTTGCGGGACAAAAGACCGGCCGCGTATTCCAGCCAGCGCTGAGTAGGGCCGATGGAACAGACGTCCGGGTG
>JAGVGV010000281.1 GCA_020056895.1 Deltaproteobacteria bacterium | reverse complement strand
GCGTCGTTGGGTTCGATGCCCGCGGCCAGCGTCAACAGATCGGCGTCGATCTGCACCGGACGGCCCAGGATGGGGTCGGTGACGGTGATCCGCACCCGGTCCCCAGCCGCTTCCACCACGGGCTTGCCGTCCAGATCGAAACGGATGAAGATGACGCCCTTTTCCCGGGCTTTCTTGTACAGGGTTTCCCGGAAGCCGTAGGTCCGAACGTCGCGGTACAGGATGAAGACCCGGGCGTCCGGATTTTCCTCCTTGATCTTGAGTGCGCTTTCCACCGAATGGGTGCAGCAGATTTTGCTGCAGTACGGCCGTTCGGGTTCCCTCGATCCCACGCACTGGATGAAGACCGCGGTGTTCACGTTTTTAAGCTGGCCGGGGTCCGAAGCAATCAGTTCATCGAGTTCCAGCAGGGTTTTGACCTTGTCATGCCCGCCGTACAGGTATTCGGTGGGCGTGACCGGCCGGCCGCCGGTGGCCACCACGGCCGCGCCGTGGAGCACCGTGATTTCGCCCTGGGGGGTCTGGAGCACGGTTTCGAAGTTGCCCAAGAAGCCGCTGGAGGTTTTGATCTCGGTGTTTTTATACACCCGGATCCAGTCGTTGGCCTCCACCCGGCCCACCAGGTCTCTCGTGAAGGCGGCGATGTTTTCGCCCCGCCAGGTGGTATGGAGCCTTAGGGCGTTGCCGCCCAGTTCGCCCGATTTTTCCACCAGGTGGACCGGGTATCCCTGTTCGGCCAGAGCCAGGGCCGCCGTCATGCCGGCCACGCCGCCGCCCACCACCACCGCTTCCTTGGTGAGCGACATGGGGGTCTGGTGCATGGGCTGGAGCAGAGCCGCGTTGGCCACCGCGCCTCGGACCAGGTCCTTGGCCTTACGGGTGGCCTTGTCCGGTTCGGTTTGGTGGACCCAACTGTTGTGGTCGCGGATGTTGGCCATTTCGAACAGGTACTTGTTCAGGCCGGCCTGCTGCAGGGTTTCCCGGAACATGGGCTCATGAGTCCGGGGGCTGCACGAGGCCACGACCACGCGGTTGAGCTTGTGGTCGATGATGGCTTGCTTGATTTTGCCCTGTGTATCCTGGGAACAGGTGAACAGGTTGTGATCGGACAGTTCCACGAAGGGCAGATTTTTCGCGTATTCGGCCACGTCGGGCACGTTGACGATGCCGCCGATGTTGATGCCGCAATGGCAGACAAACACGCCGATGCGGGGGGCTTCCTGGGTGATTTCCCGTTCGGGCGGGTATTCCAGGGTGCGCGTCCGGGTGAACCGGGCTTCGGCCAGGTTCGAAGCCGCGCCGCTGGCGGCGGCCGAGGCTTCCATGACCGAAATGGGAATATCCTTGGGTTCGTTCACCGCGCCGCAGGCGTAAATGCCGGGCCGCGACGTTTCCACCGGAGTGAAGGAACTGGTGGCCACGAATCCTTCGGCGGTCACGTCCACGTTCAGCCGTTCGGCCAGGGCCTTGAAATCGGCCCGAGGCTCCATGCCCACGGAGAGGACGACCATGTCGTATTCCTGGGCCTGGGGTTTGCCGTTTTCGTCCGCGTATTCAATCAGCAGGCCGCCATCGGCCTTGGGGTTGATGGTGTGGATGCGGGACCGGACGAATTGAACTCCGGCGTCTTTCGCCCGGTTGTAGTACTTTTCGAAGTCCTTGCCGTAGGTCCGCATGTCCATATAGAAAATGGTGGTATCCAGGTTCCCGCCGGAGTGTTCCTTGGCGATCACCGCTTCCTTGATGGCGTACATGCAGCAGACGGAACTGCAGTAGGGCTTGTCGCAACGGTTGATTTCCCGGGAACCCACGCACTGGAGCCAGGCGATTTTTTTGGGCTCCTGATGGTCCCCCGGCCGGACCAGATGGCCCTGGAAGGGACCGGACGCGGATAGGATCCGTTCGAATTCCATGGACGTGACCACGTTGGGGAATTCGGAATACTTGTACGTGGGGAAGATGCTGGGATCGAAGGGATCGAAGCCCGTGGCCAACACCACGGACCCGATTTCAAGTTCGACCACCTCGTCCTTCATCTGGTGGGATTCCAGAGTCAGCGCGCCGGGCAGGCAGGCCTTGACGCACTGGTAGCAACGGCAGCAGGCGCCGCAGGCCAGGCAGCGGCCGGCTTCTTCCTGAGCCTTTTGGGGATCGAAACCCTGTTCGATCTCCATGAAGCCCTTCACGCGCTCTTCGGCCGACAGCTTGGGCATGGCCAGCCGGGCTTTTTTCTGAATGTCGGTGGGGATGGGCCGGTAGTTTTCATCGCCCGTCAGTTTGACCTTTTCCCGGCCTTCGGCCAGGTCCTGGCCTTCGATGTACCGCGAAATGGACACGGCCGCGGCCTTGCCCGAAGCCACCGCGTCGATGGCGATGCGGGGGCCGTACGCCATATCGCCGCCGGCGAACACGCCGGGCCGAGACGTGGCCAGGGTGACGGGATCGGTCCGGACCGCGCCGGGCCTGGAGCAGGCCACCTGGTCCACTTCGGACAGGCAGGACGTATTCGACGCCTGGCCGATGGCCACGATCACGCTGTCGGCGTCCACGATTTCCAGGCAGGTTTCATCATACGTCGGGGAGAACCGGCCGTTCGGATCGAACACGCAGGTTACGCTTTTCAGTTCCAGCCCCTTGACCTGGCCGCCTTCCACCATGAACCGGTTGGGACCCCAGCGGTGCATGATGGCCACGCCTTCTTCCAGGGCCTCTTCCACTTCCCATATCCAGGCCGGCATTTCCTTTTCGTTTTCCAGGGCGATCATGGTCACCTGGTGGTCGCCCAGCCGGGCCGCCGACCGGGCTGCGTCCACGGCCACGTTGCCGCCGCCGATGACCACCACCTTTTTCCCCAGCTTGGGGGCCTGCCCAAGGGCCACGTCTTTAAGGAATTTGGTGACCGGGATGATCCCCTCGGCGTCCTCGCCTTCGACTCCCAGCTTCCGGCTGTCCTGGCACCCCAGGGCCAGGAATACGGACTTGTAGCCTTTCCGGAACAAATCATCGACGGTGAAATCCTTGCCCAGGGCCTGGTTGTACTGAATCTCCACGCCCCCCAGACCGGTGATGAAATCCACTTCCCGGTTCAGCACTTCGGGGGGCAGACGGTAATCCGGGATGCCCATCCTGAGCATGCCGCCCGGGACCGGCGCCGCTTCGAAAATGGTGCTCGGATACCCCATCCGCCTGAGATGATACGCGGCCGACAACCCGGCCGGCCCCGCGCCCACGATGGCCACACGGTCCGCCTTCACGTCGGGCAGGGCCATTTCCACCTTGCCCAGGTCGCCCATATCGGCGGCCAGGCGCTTGAGATGCTGAATGGTCAGGGGCTGATCCACCTGGCCCCGGCGGCATTCACCCTCACAGGGATGAGCGCAGACCCGGCCCAGGACGCCCGGAAGGGGCAACTGATCCAGGATCAATTCGAGGGCTTCCTGGAATTTGCCCTGCCCGATCAGACTGACGTATCCATGGGCGTTCACGTTGGCCGGACAAGTGACCGTGCAAGGCGAAACATCGCCCTTGGTCACGGCGTAAGCGTTGGGATAGGCCTGAGCGTACGGTTTGTACGTGACCTTCCGGGTGTCTACGCCCATGTTGAATTCGTTGGGGATGTCGATGGGGCAGACCTTGGTGCATTCGGCGCAGGCCGTGCATTTGGTCATGTCCACGTACCGGGCTTTTTTCAGCACCTTGGCCTTCATTTGGCCGGGCTGTCCGGTCACTTCGAGCAGTTCCGCGTTGGTCAGCGCCTCGATGTTGATGTGGCCGCCGCAATCATTGAGCTTGGGCGAAATCACGCACATCGAACAGTCGTTGGTGGGGAAGGTTTTGTCCAGTTGCGCCATGCGGCCGCCGATGGCGGGGGATTTTTCCACGAGATAGACGTAAAAGCCCATCTCGGCCAGGTCCAAGGAGGTCTGGATCCCGGCAATGCCGCCACCGACCACCATCACCGCGCCGGTTTTGTTCGTGCCATCCGTCATGATTCGACCCCAGAATGGTTGTGTCGTCGGCCCCAGGGAGGCAAGGCCGGGTTGTAACAAACCCGCCGCCGCCTTCCTGCAGGGCCGGACCCTGAAATGGGCGGGCGAACGGGAATACGTCCTCGATTTGCTTAAAGAAGGCTTCCCGCGGTGGGCCGTGAAAAGCTTCAATTCAGCAAAAAAGAAAAATTCGTCGTTATACGTGCGCTTTATAACAAGGTCCCCCCCCGCCTGTCAACGGAGACCCGCCGAAAAAAGCGCCGCCACGAAAGAAAAACCAAAGCGCCGAACATGAGCGGAACTGTTTTGTGGGCTCCGCGAGCCCGGAATGGGCCTTGTTTCCAGAGCGGCTGATTGGCCGACAAATCAATTTCCTTGACAATCCGGAACTCCGGAGCCAAATGGAGCCATGTCGTCACCCACCCTTACCCACCGTTATGGTTCGGTGTTCCTGCTTTCAGCGGGCCTGTTCCTCATGTCCATGCTGTTCCGGGCCACCAACGCCATCATTGCTCCGGACCTCAGCCGCGACCTGGGGCTTTCTCCCGAACAACTGGGCGTCTTGGGGGCTTCGTTTTTTTATGCGTCGGCCTTGATCCAGATTCCTCTGGGTCCGGCGTTGGACCGGTTCGGAGCCCGGCGGACCATGATCGTGCTCAATTCCGCCGGCATCGTCGGCGCGTTTTTGTTCGCCCTGGCGCCGGGGTACGGCTCCAGCCTGGCGGGCCGGACGCTTTTGGGCGTGGGCATGGCGGCCAATTTCATGGGCCCGCTCAAGCTTTTCACCCGGCATTTCGCGCCGCACGAATTCGCCACCGCGTCCGGAATCCTGGTATCGGTGGGCACCTTGGGCAGCGTGATGGCCACCAGCCCTCTGGCGGTGCTGAACCATTGGTTCGGATGGCGGGGAGCGTTCGGGCTTTTGGCCGGTACCAGCCTGCTTCTGTTGGTGCTGTTCGCGATTTTCATCCGGGATGAGGACCGCCGGGAGCCATCGCCGGCGGCGGCTTCATCGCCCTTCCGGGACGCGCTGTACCTGGCCAAGGACCCCAGCTTCTGGGCGGCGGCTCTGGCGGCGGGCCTAAGATACGGGTCCTTCGCTTCGATCCAGACGCTTTGGGCCGGCCCGTTCCTGATGATCTACCTAGGGCTGACCACGGTCATGGCCGGCCATATGCTGCTGATCCTGAACCTGGGTTTCATTCTGGCCGCCCCTTTGGCGGGCTGGGCTTCGGACCGGCTGGGGTCCCGCAAATGGTTGATCACCTTTTCGCTGGCGGCCATGGCCTTGATCGTATGGGGGCTTTCCGGCCTGACCCGGCCGGCGGGCATGATCCTGGTGGCTCTGTTATGGATCGGTTTGGGCGTGGCCACGTCGCCGGGGCAGCTCATGTACGCCCACGCCAAGGAACGGATGCCGGCCCATATGTCAGGTACGGCCATGACGGCCATCAACTTTTTCGTGTTCCTGGGCGCGGCGGTCTTCGTCCACGGATTGGGGGAGATTCTGGGCCGGACTCAGGGAGGCCTGGCCAACGGTGAAGGATACCAGCGGGCCTTCTTCTTCTGCTCGGTGGCCCTGGCTTTGGCCGCGTTTCTAT
>JAGVGV010000318.1 GCA_020056895.1 Deltaproteobacteria bacterium | reverse complement strand
GAAACGAACAAGGGTCCTGTTTCGGCGGGAATCGTTCACATGGCTCCGGGTGGCTGGTCTTCGGAAGTGGCCCGGATGGCCGGCCTGGACCTGCCGCTGTTCACTCAGCCCCTCCAGGCCATGGTCACCGAATGCGTCCGGCCGTTCCTGGACCAGGTGGTCGTATCGGAAATGTATTTCTGCTACGCCCAGCAAACGGTCAAGGGCGACCTGATTATGGGCGCCCACCTGGACCCATGGCAGTCGTACAAATCGTACACCACGTACGAATTCGCCCAGGAACAGGCCTATTTCATGCTCCAACTGTTCCCGGAAGTCGCCCAATTGAAGCTGATGCGGTCCTGGTCCGGCCTGTGCGACATGACTCCGGATGGCGCTCCGGTCATGGGGGCCACCGAGGTGAAAAATCTGTTCATCGACGCGGGCTGGGGATACTTCGGATTCAAGAGCTCCCCCGGCTGCGGCAAGGAAATGGCCGCGTATATGGCCACGGGCCAATGCCCGGACACCATTTCGGCCCTGAGCGCCGAGCGGTTTTACCAGGACCGGTTGATCCCCGAAGTGTATATCGCCCGGAGTTGAGGAGGTCCCCATGGGCTTTTTGATCGACTGCCCCAATTGCGGGCGGCGGGACGTGTATGAATTCAAGTTCGGCGGCGAACGGAAGGAAACTCCGGGTTCCGAAGCCGGGCTGAAAGACTGGCGGCATTACGTTCATTTCAACAAAAACCGGGCCGGCCGTCACGAGGAATGGTGGTACCACCACGGCTGCGACGAATGGCTGCTGGTCGATCGGGATACCACCACCAATCAGGTGTTCGGATCGAAACGGTTGATCGATCTGGGAGGCGGGTCATGACCGACAGGCTGCCGGAAGCTCCCGGCCAATGGGTGGACCGAGCCCAACCGCTGGCCTTCACCTATGACCAGAAATCCATTTCGGCCCTCCAGGGTGATACCGTGGCCACGGCCCTGTTCGCGGCCGGCATCCGGGTGATGGCCGATTCCTTCAAGTACCACCGCCCTCGCGGGCTGATGGAACTGGGCGTTCACGCCGCCGACCCGATGATGACGGTGGATGGCCGGTACAATACCGGCGTGGCCCGCTGCCTGGTGGAAAACGGGATGCAGGTGGAACCCCAGTTCAAGAGCGGCATGGATGTGCTCAGACTGGCGGACAAATCATCTTTCGCCCTTCAGATCGGTTTCTATTACAAGAACCCTTCCTTGTATAAATCCAAAACCATCTGGAACCAGGCCCGGAAAATGATGCGGACCGCGCCGGGCAACCTGGGCCAGATTCAAACGCCCAAAACCAAGTCCGAAGTGGATGAGGTGCAATGGACGCCGGAACTGCTGGTGGTGGGCGGCGGTTTGGCTGGCATGGAAGCGGCCCTGGCGGGCGCCAGGTTGGGCATTCGGGTGGTGCTGGTGGAAGCCGAACCCCGGCTGGGCGGTTTCGATGCCTTCCAGGGGCCGGATCATCTGGTCTCGATCCGGGAACTGGAAACCCAATTGGCCGGCCACCGCAACCTGACCGTCCTTTGCTCCACCACCGCCGCCATGCTGTATCCGGACGGGTTGGTGGTCTGCCTCCAGTCCGGCCCCTCGGTCCGGCCCTATGGGGAACGGTCCCATCTGATCCGGCCGAAGGCGATTGTGTTCGCCACCGGAACCATGGACCGGCCCATGGTGTTCCAGCACAACGACCGGCCGGGGGTGATGCTCCCCCGCACCGCCCAACGCCTGATCCATCTGTATGGCATCCGGCCGGGGAAGCGGGTGGTTCTGGCCGGCGGAGACGACCACATCTACCAAGTGGCCCTGGACTTGGCCGGGGCCGGCGTCGAGGTGCTTGGTCTGGCCGACCAACGAGGCGAAGGAGTGCATGAGGCCGGCCGGGCCGCCTTGACCGCGCGGAACATTCCCTTCTGGCCGAATTCCTATATAGTGGAAGCCAAGGGGAAGAACGAAGTCTCCGGCGCGGTGTTGGCCGATGGCGGATCGGGCCGGGAACAAAGCCTCAAGTGTAATCTGATCGTGGCCGGTTCGGGCATCACCCCCCTGTTCAAGCTGGCCGCCCAGGCGGAAGCCGAGATCGTGTACGATCCCGAGCTTCGATACCATCTCCCGGTTCGGCTTCAGTCCGGCCACGCCGTTGCCGGCCGGTTGACCGGGTTGACCGAAGAATCGGCCATCCGGGCTCAGGGGCGAGCGGCCGCGGCCGCGGTGCTGGCGCATCTGGGGCTCACGGCCGCTCCATCGGCCGAAGAGGCCGAGGCCCTGGCTCAGGCCAGGCGAGCCGTTAATCCGCCGCAGAACCGGGCCTCGAAGGGCAACGACCGGCGGTTCATCTGCCTGGGGAACGACGTTACCGAAAAAGACCTGGATATGGCTCTGGATGAAGGGTTTAACCACCTGGAAATGATCAAGCGGTACTCCACGGCCACCATGGGTCCGGAACAGGGCGGGCTCAGCCAGGCCAATTTCCTGGACTACCTGGCTCACCGCCGGCCCGACGCCATGGGGGAACAGAAGATCAATACCCCCCGGCCGCCCCTTGTGGGCGTGTCCATGTCGATCATGGCCGGAGCCCACCACGACGCGCCCAAAACCACGCCGCTTCATCGGGTGCAACTGGCCGGCGGCGGTCGGACGGTGCGGACCGGTCCCTGGCTCCGGATCGATCACTTCGGCGACCCGGAAGGGGAAAGCCTGGCCCTTCACCAAAGCG
>JAGVGV010000198.1 GCA_020056895.1 Deltaproteobacteria bacterium | reverse complement strand
TGGAAAAAGAAACGGCGGAGAAGATCGGTTTCCCGTGCGTGATCAAGCCCGAAGCGTCCGGGTCCAGCATCGGCCTGGAACTTTTGCGGAGCCCCGAGGATTTCCGGACGATCGCGCCGCCGATCCTGGCCGCGCATCAATCGGTGCTGCTCGAGGAATTCATTCGGGGAACGGAATACAGCATCGGCGTGATGGGCCGGTTCGACCGGGAGGTCGAGGTTCTGCCCATTGCCCGGATTCAATACCCCGATGAATTTTTCGACAAGAAATGCAAGTACGAAGACACGTACCAGGTTATCGTTCCCACCGAGATTCCGCCGGACATCGAGCGCCAGCTTCAGGACATCTCCCGGGCGATTCACGTAAGGCTCCGGTTCGAGGGCTGTTCGCGGACCGATATCATCGTCCGGGACGGCCAGTGCTACGTTCTTGAGGTCAATACTCATCCCGGTCTGGGCGGCCACAGCATTTTTCCGGCCATGATGAAAGCCAAGGGCATGACCTATTCCGAACTGATCGACCGGTTGATCGCCTGGAGCATGGATCGCCCCGGCGCCGGCCAACCCTGACCCGGGACCCGTTGGATCCGTCGGGGCGCCTGTTATCAAGGGTTCCCCGGCGGCCGTATCGCTGGGAATCCACCCTATGACCACCTCCCCTGGCGTTTCCACCCCTCGACCGATCCCGGTGGCGGTGGCCGGAACCGTGGCCGGCATCCGGGCCGTGATCGCGGTCATCTCCTTTGGCGCCCTCATTTTTTCCGGTCCCCTATCCCCTTTCGTGGCCCGAGGCCTGGGGCTGGCGCTTCTGAGCGCCCTGATTATCGGCCTGGTCATCGCCCTGTTGAGTTCCTATCCCGGGACCGTGGCCATCTGCCAGGACCAAACATCGGCCATTCTGGCCCTGGCGGCGGCGTCCGCCGCAGCCGCCCTGCCTCCCGGAACATCGCCCGAAGTGGTTTACGCCACCGTGGTGGGAACCCTGTCGATTACCGCCCTGCTCACCGGCGCGTTGTTTTTGGGCCTGGGATTGATGAGGCTGGGCGGGCTGATCCGTTTTATCCCCTTTCCCGTGGTGGGCGGTTTCGTGGCCGGTTCCGGCTGGCTGCTGGTGGTCGGTTCGTTCCGCATCATGCTGGCCGAACCGCTGACGTGGTCTACCCTCCCGCTCCTGGCCGCCGGCGGCGAACCGATCAAATGGATTCCGGGGCTGGCTCTGGCCGGGGCCTTGTTCTGGTGCTACCACCGGGTGAAGCATTACCTGGCCATGCCGATGTTGCTGCTGGGATCGGTGGCGGTTTTTTATCTGGGCCTGGCCGTCACGGGCCTGTCCATCGACGACGCCCACGCCATGGGTTTTCTTTTGGGACCCTTTCCCGAAGGGTCCCTCTGGCCCGGAGTGGCTCTGGCTGAACTGGCCCGGGTGGACTGGTCCGCCTTGGCCACGGTGCTGCCCAACATCGCCACCATCACCCTGATCAGCGTGCTGGCGCTCTTGTTGTACGCTTCGGGCATCGAGTTGGAAGTGGGGCAGGACCTGGATTTCAACCGGGAACTGGGCGCGGCCGGGCTGGCGAATCTGCTGGTGGCCGCGGCCGGCGGCCTGGTGGGTTTTCACACCCTCAGCCTCACCGCCCTCACCCAACGCCTGGGCGCCCCCAGCCGCCTGGTGGGGATTACCGCCGCCGCTTTTTGCGGCATCGCCCTGTTTTTCGGGGCGGGCCTTCTGACGCTGGTTCCTCGGGGCGTCTTGGGCGGTCTGGTGATGTTCATCGGCTTGGATTTTCTGTACCAGTGGATCGGCGCCGGCCACCGGCGGCTGCCCCGATCCGAATACCTGATTGTTTGGGCCATTCTGGTGGCCGTGGCGGTATTCGGTTTTTTGGAGGGGATTCTGACCGGCATTTTCGCCGGCGTGGTGCTGTTCGTGGTCAACTACAGCCGGGTCCGAGTGGTGCAGTATGCTCTTTCGGGCGCGGTCTGCCACAGCAACGTGGACCGGTCCGACGACGAACGCCACGCCCTGACCCGGCACGGACACCGGATCCACGTGCTCAAGCTGCAGGGGTTCCTGTTTTTCGGCACCGCCAACCACCTGTTCGCCGAAGTCCGGGCCAGGGCCCAAACCGAGGACCTGCCCGCCTTGGCCTGCGTGCTCATGGATTTCCGTCAGGTGAGCGGGCTGGATTCATCGGCGGTGATGAGCTTTGTCCGGATGCGGCAACTGGCGACGTCCATGAATTTTGAACTGGGGCTTACCCAAGTGCCGCCGGACATCGTGGCTCAGCTTACCCATGGCGGCTTTCTGTTGGGCGAAGCCAACCATGTCCGCCTGTTCGACGATCTGGATCATGGGCTGGAATTTTTTGAAGACCGAATCATCACCGAAGCGGGGCCGGGTTTGAACGAGGACCGGTCCCTGGCCGACCGACTGAAACGCTGGTTTCCGACAGGCGTGTCGGTGGAAATGTTCATCACCTATCTTGAGCCCAGGGATGTGGCGGCCCAAAGCCTTTTGATCCGCCAAGGGGACCCGCCGGATGATCTGTATTTCGTGGAAAGCGGCCGGGTGACGGCCACGCTGAATCTGGGGGACCGGCGAAAAATAAGGCTCAGAACCATGGGGCCGGGTTCGGTGGTGGGCGAAATCGGCTTTTATCTGGATGTTCCCCGCACCGCTTCGATATCGGCCGAGGAACCGGTCCGGGGTTACCGGCTGACTCGCGACGCCCTTAGGCGGATGGAACGGGAACAACCGCTTCTGGCCGCCGCCTTCCATGAATTCATGGTCCGGCTGCTGGCTGATCGGCTGGCCGAAACCAACCATACCCTCCGCGCGGTCATGGACTGACCCAGGCCCCATATAATCGCCCGCCCGGCCGATCGTAGGCTTTCTCCCGTCGGCCGGACGGCAATCTCCCTAATCGCGGCTATTTCGACGCGGCCTTCACCAGTTGCGGCAGCATCAGGTGAGGCGTTTTGTTTTTCGAAGCCTGCACTACCGCTTCCCCCTGGCTGGTCAAACGCACCTGGATCAAGGCCCCGCATTTTTTGCACCAACGCCGTTCGGTCCGCGTTCCCTTGACCACGTCGATGTCGCTTTGAACCACCGTCCAAAGGTGTTCCTTGCCGTCCACGCAGGCGGTGACCGTGGGTCGTATCAGTTTCATGGTTTGTCCCTCCGCGAAACCTGGCATTGTATTCGGAATCGGCCCCGGGATAGGCCCCGAACCGGATCCCCGAGTCTAAATCGCTTCAAATGCCTATGATAACCGATATTTCGCCTGGACGCAACGCGGAATTGATGGGCTCGTTAAGTTGCGTAGGGCGCTATACCGAAGGGCTGGCCTCGATCTGCTCCGGCGCCTTGGGGAGTGCCAACCGGCCGCCATTAACCGTCCATCCACGGGGGGACCAGGGGGCCGGCCTTTTTCAATCGCGATTCATGTTCGGTCCAGCCGGGTTGAATCGCCGCCACCAAACGCCAAAAGGCCGCGGAATGGTTCGGTTGGATCAGGTGGCAAAGTTCATGCGCCATTACGTATTGAACCAGATCGGGAGGAAGGAACAGGAGCTTGGCGTTGAGCGAAATCACCCGCCGGGAGGAACAACTGCCCCAGCGTGTCTTTTGGCGCCGGATCTGAACCCGGTCGGGCAGCAGATTGATTCGCCGCCCCACTTTTTTCAGCCAGGGAACGAGTTCCTTCCGGCCCAGGTTCAATACCCAATCGATCAGCATCCGGCGCCAGATTTCGGGCTTGTCCTCCGGCGCCCACAGGTTCAGAACGTCACCTTTGGGGTTCAGCCGGGCGTACGGACCTTGCGCCGCTTCGAATCGAATATCGACCACCCGGTCCAGCGCCGCGAGGCGGATCGTTCCCGGCGGCCCGTCCGAGTCCATGGGACGGCTCGGAACCGTCGGCTCGGACTGAATTCGGCGCCATTGCGTTTGGATCCAGACCTGCTTTTCCGCCAAAATTTCCGATAGCCGGCCAGGATCGAATCCGGGAGGCGCCACCACTTCGAGCCCTGAAGTCCGAATTTTCAGCCAAACCCGCCGCGTCCGGACGCTGAATCGAAGAACGTATGGCACGGAAAAAAGTGAAGAACTGGACAAAAAAGCTCCTTTCGACAACCCGCCGGGTTTCGGCGGACGCAGGATCATAACCCGTTTTGAAAAAGGGGAAAAGGGGGGGAGTTCCGGAAAGAGGCGTAAAACAGGCCGGAATGCCTCCAACAGCCCCTTGGAATCGGTGAATTCCCTCAAAAAACCAGCCGGACCATCGGGCCGGCCCTCTTGCGGCCCGGAATGTTTCGGCCTATGATCCGGCGACTCGGGAAGGAGACCCCATGCTGAACCTGTTGCTCTATGCCACCGCCGTACTGATCTGGGGCTCCACCTGGCTGGTCATCAAATTCCAGTTAAGCCAGGTGGACCCCACTCTCTCGGTGGTGTACCGCTTCCTTTTGGCCGGTCTGGTGCTTTTTCTCTTTTGCCTGATCCGAGGCCGCAACCTCCGGTATTCCCGGCGGGACCACCTGTTTTTCGCGGCTCAAGGCGCGGCCATGGTTTTTGGCAGCTATACCCTGGTGTACATGGCCAGCCGGTATCTGACCAGCGGCCTGCTGGCCGTGATCTTCGCCAACATCATGGCCTTGAACATCGTCAACCTCCGGCTTTTCCTGGGCCAGCCCATCCGGATCAAGGCCGTATGGGGCGGTGTGTTCGGATTGATCGGCATCGTGCTCGTTTTCTGGCGCGATATCACCGCCGCCCAGATCGGCCCCAGCCTCACCGGGCTTCTTTTGGCTCTACCGGCCACGTACCTGGCCTCGATCAGCAACGTCATCGCCGTCCGGAACGCGCGGGTCTCATTGCCCGTAACCCAGTCCAACGCATATTGCATGACGTACGGCGGCCTGCTGACTCTGGCCTTTTATCTTGTAGTGATGAACGGTCCCATCCAGATGAGCTGGACGCCGGGGTACCTTCTACCCTTGCTCTATCTTTCCCTGTTTGGGTCGGTGATCGCCTTTGGCTGTTATTACACTCTGGCGGGCCGGCTGGGCGGCGACCTGGCGGCGTACGTGAGCACCCTTTGCCCCATCGTGGCCCTGGCCTTGTCCACGATGTACGAAAACTACCACTGGACTCCGACATCCGTGGCTGGAGTGGTGATGGCCTTGGCCGGCAACGTGATCGTGCTCATTCCC
>JAGVGV010000299.1 GCA_020056895.1 Deltaproteobacteria bacterium | reverse complement strand
TTCGCCTGCCGGGTGGTCCGCACCGATGGCGGGGAGGACGAGGAGAACGGCGAAGCATGACCTTCACTCCGGCTCAGGAACAAGTGTTGTCCTTTTCGGGGAATGTATCCGTGTTGGCCGGAGCCGGATCAGGGAAAACGCTGACGCTGGTGGAGCGAGTGGTCCGGCTTCTGGCCGGCCAGGTTCCGGGCGTGACCGAACCGGTGGATATCACGTCGGTTCTGGCCTTGACTTACACCGAAAAGGCGGCCCGCGAAATGCGGGACCGGCTCCGCCGGGCCCTGGTCGGCCGCATGGAGTCCGATCCGGAAAACCGCGCCTTTTGGTCCAGGCAGCGAAGGCTGTTGGACCGGTCGCTCATCACCACCATCCACGGCTTTTGCCTTCAGACCTTGAAGGCTCATGCCCTGGAGGCGGGGTTGGATCCGGACGGCCGGGTGCTGGATCCGGCCAGGGAATTTTGGGGGGAAGCCGGCCGCGAAGCTCTGCTGGACCACCTGATGGCCGAATCGGGTTTTCTGCTTGAATTGTTGGACTTTTTCCCTTGGCCCCGGCCGGGTTCCAAAATAGGTTTGGACCAGTTGGTGGACGCCCTGATCCGTCACGGAAGGACCTCCGGCCGGGACCCCCGGCCCGCCGATCCCGGCCCCTTTCACCTGTCCGATGCCCTGACCGATCTGGAGGGCGCCGTTCACCAACTCGACGATCTGATTCTCCAAGGCGCGGTGAGTTCCAAGCACAAATATTTCGCGCACTTGAAGGCCTTTCAGGAGGCCTGGGCCGGGTTGGCGGAAACCGCTGATTCGGTCGAGACCTGGCTGGCCCGGGTGGGCGAACTGGAAGCCCCCGCCCGGAGGAGTTGGTACAAGGCCAACGACGTCCGGGCTTTGGCCCAGGCGGGCATGGAAAAACTGAAATCGGAACGGGACCGCCGCCGGGCCGAACCGCTCATGAACGGGCTCCGGGTTCTGGCCGACCAAGTGGACCTGGCCGTGGCGCAGGCCAAGGAACGAGCCCGGGTGCTCGATTTCGATGACCTGCTGCTTTTCACTCGGGACCTCCTGAACCGCCGGATCGATGTCCGGCTGAAGCTTCAGGACCGGTTCCGAATGGTATTGATGGACGAATTCCAGGATACCAACCGGCTTCAGGCCGATATTCTGGCGCTGTTGACCCGAAACCCGTCGGATGGGGAACTCCGCCCGGGCCGGCTGATGGTCTTCGGCGACCCCAAGCAGTCGATCTACCGCTTCCGGGGGGCTGAAGTCCAGGTGTTCGAAGCGTTGCAGGAAGACATCCAGGCCGCCGGCGGCCGGTTGGTCTCCCTGGACGCCAATTTTCGTTCCCAGAAACGGTTGATTGATTTTTTCAACGCCTTTTTCCAGGAAAACCTCACCGGCACGGCCGCGTACGAAGCCCGGTACGGTCCGGCGGATGTCCAGTCCGGCCGGCGCGGCAATCTGGGGCCGTCCGGTCCCGGCGCCTTTATTCTGGCCACGGACGAAGGGGAAAACGCGGCCCAGGAACATTATTACGAAGCGGACGGCGTGGCCCGGTACCTGGAAGCGCTCCTGGGCGATCCGGCTCCTTGGGTGGCTCGCGAAGACCAGCCGGGTTCCGACCAGCCGGACCCGGGACGTCCGGTCCAGCCCCGGGACGTGGCCGTGCTCCTCAGGCAGTTTACCCATCTGAAGCTGTACGAACAGGCCTTTACCCGGCGGGGGCTCCCTTTTTATACGGTCCGGGGCCAGGGCTTTTTTCAGTGCCCCGAAGTTTGGGACCTGGTCAACCTGATCCGGTTTCTGGCCGATCCCCGGTCCGGTCCGGCCCTGCTGGGCGTGTTGCGGTCGCCTCTGGCCGGGCTGGACGACGGCCTTTTGACTCGCCTGGCCTGGCCGGACAAGGACCGAGGCCCCCTGGATCTTTCGGGTTGGTTCACCTCCGATCAATGGTCCTGGCCTTTGGATCTCGGCCCGGACCAGCTTCAAGCCGCCCGGCGGACCAGGGACTGGCTAAGCCGTCTGGTCCGGGATTCCGGCCGCGCCTTCCCGGCCGAACTTCTGGAACGGGCCGTGGAGGAAACCGATTACCTGGCGGTGCTTCTGGCTGGGGAACACGGAGAACAAAAAGCGGCCAACGTTCAGAAATTCATCGAAACCGCCCGGACCCTTCGCGGCGAAGGCCTGACCGACGTCCGGAGCCTGGCCCGGGTGCTGGCCCAACGGCTGACCGACGCCAAGGACGATCCCGAAGCCCAAAGCCTGGCCGAAGACACTCAGGCCATCCGGATCATGACCATCCACCAGGCCAAGGGGTTGGAATTTCCGGTGGTGATCGTCCCCGAGACGGGGCGGCCCGTCCGAGTCCGGGCGCCCAATCCCCTGATCGGACCCGACGACCGGTTCACGCTCCGGTTCCGGGACCCGGACACCCACGAACGCCTGTGCGGTCCCAACCATCAGGCCTACCTGGACGACCACCAGATCCGGGAAACGGCGGAACACCTGCGGCTCCTGTACGTGGCCGCCACCCGGGCTCAGGACCACCTGGTTTTTTCCGGCTGCCTGGAAAAGGCGAAGCCGGAATCCTGGCTGGGCCGGCTGACCCAGTTCACCGACCAGCGGCCGGATCTGCTGGGCCGGGCCCCGATTCCGGACCGGACCCCCGTCCGCCCAACCGACGCTCTTGACCCTCGAACCCCGGCCTGGGATGCCATCCCGGGGGATCACGCTCCCTTTCCGGACTTGACGGCGATGAAGGGAGAACCGGCGGCCGGACCCCTGCCCCCAGCCGGAGCCCAAGCCGGCAACGATGCCGCGGCTCCGGATGTTCAGGCCGAACGGGTTCTGGCCCGCGCCCTGGACCTCGCCCCCTGGCCGGCGGGCCGGATCACCTTGGAAGTCACCGGCATGACTCAGTACCTGGTCTGCCCCCGCCGCTTTTTTTTCGAAACGCTTTTG
>JAGVGV010000591.1 GCA_020056895.1 Deltaproteobacteria bacterium | reverse complement strand
TTCGCCTTCTTATACGTAATCATTTCCTAAATCCCCTTTTCCAATTTATTGGCACTTGCGTTATTTTGCCATGATTTCAGATAATTGAATGGTTATCCTTTATATCGTCACTATCTGGAAATATCCCCCAGATTTTTTTTGGGCCCCCCCTGCATTCATCATAGGCCAGGCAGCGGAGTGACACCAACAACTCACTGTTTTTACAGGCATAATTTTTTGTCCCCCCTCATCCCCAAAAAAACCTTTTTCCCTCCCCGAGGTTATGCTATCTTCCAGTCTGGACAGGTACCTAGAGGCTCGGAGGCGGCGGCGGACGTTGGGCGGCGTGGGGAAGGAAGGCGGCAACGGGTCGTTTTCTTTCGGAATTTCCATCCAGTCCCATGCTCCTTTCCGGCTTCCCCGTTTCGGCCTTTGGTTCCTTGATCGATGGGCGCCCTTACGACTCGGCCCGGCTCGCCAAACCCAGGCGATTCCCGGTTAAGTGTCAGAGGAGTAGGGAACGTGTACAAGCTGATTCGCGTTGACGATGAATTCAGCCTGATCGAGGCCGGCCACCGGCCGGATCCCGATACGCCGCCCGCGCCCGCATTGCCCGTGCCCACCCGGCACCCCTTTCTTCACGGGTTGCTGCCGCTGGAAAAACAAACCTGGGAAAATTTCGTGCGTTCGGGGAGTGTCGAACCCGGGGCGATTTCACCGTCTATTCTGGAATCCTGGAAACGGTGTCAACAGGCGGGCGTCGAGTTCGCCGGCGGCCGATGCCAGGATTTTCTTTCGGCCAAAGACCTGGAAAAACGGCTGGACCAGCTTCGCGGCGTGGCCGACCCCGTGATGGAAACCATCTACCACGGTCTCCGGGGCTTTGGCTTCGTGGTCGTTTTGATCCACCGCGACGGGTACATCCTGAAAAGCGTGGGCGACATCGAACCACTCCGGCGGGCCGAAAAATTCCGTTTCGGCCCCGGCGCCAACTGGTCCGAACTCAGCGTGGGCACCAACGCCATCGGCACCGCGCTGGCCCTGGGCCGGCCCATTCAGGTATCCGGCCCGGAACATTACAACGACGGCCACCATCTTTGGACCTGCGCGGCCACCCCGATCTGGGACCCCAATCAGGGGATCATCGGCTGCCTGGATATTTCCGGCCCCAGGGAAAACGCCGATTTGAGAATTCTGGAAATGGCCATTTCGGCCGGCCGGGCCATCGAGGAACGGCTTAGGCTGGAATTCGCCCACGACCAGGCCCTTAGGACCAACAACTTCATGAATATGGCCATCGATTCGGTGTCCGACGGGGTGATTTCCGTCAATTCCAGGGGGATCATCAACCGGGTCAACCGTTCCGCCACCCGGTTGTTCGGAGTTTCCGGCGGCGAACTCCTGGGCAAACGGCTGGATAACACCCTGCCCTTCGCCGACCAGGCCAGGCTTTTCCAAAAAAACGCCGATGGACGGCCGGAAATCGTTTCGCTGCCGACCAAAACGGGTAACCGCCGCCTGATGGTCGCCGCCCGCTCCGTTCCCGAGGAATACGGGGCCGGGGCGGTCATCACCTTCAGCGAAATTCCCCGATCTTCCTCGGCGGCCCCGCCGGAACCGGGGTTGACGGCCCGGTACACCTTCCAGGACATCATCGGCGACAGCCCACCCCTTCGCGAAGCCGTGCGAAGGGGCCAGATGGCGGCCCGGAGTCTTTCGAACGTCCTGATCTTGGGGGGAAGCGGCACGGGCAAGGAGGTGTTTGCTCAGGCCATCCACCAGGCCGGGCTCCGGAGTCGTCAGCCGTTTGTTTCCATCAACTGCGGCGCCATTCCCAAGGAATTGATTCAAAGCGAGCTGTTTGGCTATTCCGAAGGAGCCTTTACCGGAGCCCGCCGAGGCGGCCGGAAGGGGAAACTGGTCCTGGCCAGCGGCGGCACTCTTTTTCTGGACGAAATCGGGGATATGCCTCTGGAGCTTCAAGCGAATCTTTTACGCGTGCTGGAAGAAAAAACCTTTTTGCCCGTGGGCGGAGACAAGCCGATCAGCGCCGATTTCCGCCTTATGGCCGCCACCAACCGCGGCCTGGACCGGGAAGTGAAGGCCGGCCGGTTCCGGGAAGACCTGTATTATCGGCTGAACGTGGTGGTGATTGGGATTCCCGCCCTGAAAGATCGGGGGGATGACGTCCGCCTGTTGGCCGATTACCACCTGGACCGCCTGGCCCGGGTTCTGGGCCGGACCGTGCGAAGGGTGGACCCGGCGGTCATGGACCTGCTGGCCGCCCATGACTGGCCGGGAAACGTTCGCGAATTGATCAACGTTCTGGAGCAGGCCATCAATTTCATGCCCGAGGATGAACTATTGCCTCAACACCTGCCGCTTTACACCCAAGCCTGCCCGCCCCCGAAACACCGTCCGGCCAAGCCGGAGATACTGCCCCTGTCCACCGTGGAGAAACAGGCCATCGAACACGCCCTGGCCCAATGCCGGAACAACATTTCCCGGGTGGCCCAGGCTCTGGGCATCGGCCGGAATACACTGTACAGCAAGATCAAAAAATACAAAATTCACCTGGACGGCCTGGAAGAGTAACGCGGCTTGGCCGGTCCCTGCCGCCTTCCAGTAGGCCGGGGGACCCAGCCCCCGGCCGCGACCCTGTTCCGGAATGGAACAGTGTTCGATTCCGGAACACAGCCGCCTCCCAGACCATGAA
>JAGVGV010000567.1 GCA_020056895.1 Deltaproteobacteria bacterium | reverse complement strand
GATCGGGCCGAACGGACCGGGCTGAACGAAAAGCTGGGCGATCTCCTTTCCTTTTTCCGCAACCGTTCCGGCACCCGCAAAAAAATCAAGCAGATGCTCCGGCAGAGCGTGGAATTCGACGAGCGGGACTTTCAGGTCATCGCCCGGGATTTCGACGTCACCCCTGAATCCGCGGCTCAGCTTTTGGGATTGCTGAAAAGCTGTTTCAGCAAGGACGGCCGGTTTCTGCGGGCCGCCTTCGAACGGAACATTCCGGCCTTTGCCCAGTATGAACGGAAAGTCTTCCAGTTCCTGTGGCAATACCTGAAGGACATCACCTTTCGGGAAGACCGGGTGGCCTTTCTCAACGCCCTGCAATTGCTTATTTCCCGGCTGAAACAGCCCAACCTGGCGCTTCACGTGCTGTTGGACGATCTGGTCCAGCGGCCCGACCAGGTGGCCTATTCCGACCGGAACGCCCTGATCCTGTCCAACATTCTGGTCCGCAGGTACAACAAGGAACTCACCAACGACGTGGAGGTCACTCCCGAGGAGGTCCTTTTGGTCCGGGACGGATTGGACAAGGAGATCGTAAAGGATGTTTCGGCGCGGCTGGACCGGGAGCAGGAAGGATTTTTCATCAAGGTCCGCGCCCTCCACCGAGCCTTCAAGGAATCGTTGGACCCACCCGAATCCGGGTCCGTGATGCCCATTCGGTACCTGGCCACGCTGGAACGGGAGGCCTATATCTTTTTATCCCTGGTCGGCGGCAACACGGCCCATACCGTGGTCCGCAGCGCGGTGAAGGAATACGGCAACCCGGACGCCGAAATCTATCATTTGAAAAAAAGCCCCATGAGCCTCAAGGTGAACCTCCAGTTGCTCCAGGTGACCATGCGGGGCGTAATCCGGTTCGGCGATCCGGACGATCTGGGGCTGCTGAAGCATGTTCGCGGCCGCCTGAACGCCTTTTTGGCCCTGAAAAAGGCGACCGATTACCACGAGATGGTCCGTCGGGTGATGCGCTGGGCCGGCACGGATTAGCCCCCCCTATCCCCACCAAGTGAAATACGGCCCGATTCTCCATCCGCGATTCCGCCCCCTCCATTGAAAAAAGGAAAAAAAGCCGATGACGACGCACCCGAATCCAATCACCATCCGATCCTTTGAACCAGGGGACCGGGCGGCGGTGATCCGATTGTGGATCGAAACGGGGCTGGTGGTCCCCTGGAACGATCCGGACCGGGATATCGATATCAAGCTGACCCAGCAGCCCGAATTGTTTTTGGTGGGCGAGGAGAACGGCCGGCTGGTGGCCGCGGCCATGGCGGGGTTCGATGGCCACCGGGGCTGGATCAACTACCTGGCCGTGGCGCCCGACCGCCAGGGAGCCGGGTACGGCGAGGCCATGGTGATCGAAGCGGAACAGCGCCTAAAACGGCTGGGCTGCCCCAAAATCAACCTTCAGGTCCGTGCTTCGAACACCCGGGTGATCGGTTTTTATGAGCATCTGGGGTACAAGCAGGACGAGGTGATCAGCCTGGGCAAGCGGTTGACCTGACGAAACGCTGGTTTCAGTTCGGAGAAGGAGGTGCTCCACCGGCCCGAAGGAAGGATCAGCTTTCCCTAGGATGCCAGGGCGCGGCCGGAGGAGCGAACGGGGCGGTCGGTTCCACGTGTTCCCGAGGGCCGCCGTCCCGGATCAGGAATTCATCCAAGGCCTGAACGGGCTCATCCAGCCAATACACACCGATCCATTTCCTCAGTTCGGTCATGGCATCCGCATGTGGCATGGGATTGCGGTAGCTGCGGCGGCTGGTCATGGCGTCGTACGAATCCGCCACGGCCAGAACCTGAGTTTTCATATCCACGGCTTCGCCGGAAAGGCCGTCCGGATAGCCCGAACCATCCATCCGTTCATGATGGTGCCGGATGATGGGACGAACGTCCTCCAAAAAAGGCAGGGGCGCCAGGAACCGATCGGCCATGGCCGGGTGTTCCTTCATGATCTCCCATTCTTCCTTGGTCAAGGGACCCGGCTTGTTCACGTACGAAAGGTCGATCATCAGCTTGCCCATGTCGTGAAGCTGCCCGGCGGTCTGGATCACCCAAAGGTCGTGGGAGCCCAACGCCAGCACCCGGGCCGCGCCCACGGCGTAATGAGTGACCCGTCGGGAATGGCCGGCGGTGTACCGGTCTTTTTCTTCCAATGCGGTCAGCAGCGTGGAGATAACGGACAGAGAGACCGATTCCAACTGGTCGGCATACTGCTTGAGCAACCGGTTGATCCGGGCCAGTTCGCGAGTTTGGGCCTCGACCATGGTTTCGAGATTGCTCTGGTAATTCTGTTTGTTGATGAGCAGGCTTTTGTGTTCCAGGCCGCGGTTGATGGTCAGCTTGAAGGTTTTGAAATCCCGGACCGGTTTGGCCACGAAATCGTATGCCCCCCGATGCACGGCCTCGATGGCGTTTTCAAACGTGCCCTGGCCCGAAAGGACGATGATCGACGTGAGCGGCTGAATTTTCAGGGCCTGTTTCATCAGGCCGAACCCATCCAGGTTGGGCATGGAAAGGTCGGTGATGACCACGTCGAATTCATACCGGCGCATGATTTCCAGAGCATCGATCCCGTCGGCCGCGGTTTGGACTTCGTACCCTTCCATGGACAGGTATTCCTGAATCACTTCCCGGATGGCCGGTTCGTCATCCACTACCAGAATCCGGTCGAACACCGAACGCCCCAGGTCGGACAGAACGCACGAGCCGCTTTCGGGAACCATGTCCCCAACGGTGGAAGGGGCGGTAAAGGGATCGGAGCGCTTGGGCGTCATGAACGTGTCCTCACTGATCGGACCGGCGGACCCCTGGGCGGGCCCGTAGCCTGGAGTGTTTTTCCCCGGAGCTCCGGCCGGGGGCCGGGTTGAAAAAAGCCGGCGATGCCAGGAGGAGCCCTATCCCCCCCTGGTTCGGATTACAGCAGATCGTTGACGGCCTGGAGCAATTGAGCCATCGGGAAGGGTTTGGTGAGCGTTCGGTCCGCTCCCATTTCCCGGGCCATGGCCAGATACGTATCGGGTCCCACCGCCCCGCCGCCGGAAATGGCGATGATCCGAACCTCGGGATGGTCCCGTTTCAATTCCATGATGATCTGAATCCCCTCCACGCCCGGCATCAAAATGTCGGTGATGACCAGGTGAACCGCTTCCCGGCGGTAGCACTCCAGACCGTCCCGGCCGCACCGGGCCAGAATCACCTCATGCCGCGCGGCTTCCAGCATTTCCTGGAGCATTTCACGCATCAGCGCGTCGTCTTCGATCACCAAAATCCGGGCCATAATGGATCGCCGCCTACTCCATCCGCAACCGGGCTTCCAGATCGGCCACTTCCCGGTTCAGTGCCATGCGCTCTTTTTCGGCCATATCCTCTTCGGTCAGCCTGAGTTTCAAAGCCAACAACCGGAGGCCGTCGCGGTGTTCGGAGCAGTTGGGAGCCATCATCACCTCGCAAAAAAATCCACCCGGGGTTCCGGGGACTCAGGATTCAACTATACCAAAACCCCTGGCCTCCGGCAACGTGCCCCCTTTTTTCAGGGGCAATAGGCGCCACGTTCAAGCGCACGCGGGGGGAGGAAACGGAAAAGGCGGAGCCATGAAGGGGCAATGGACGCCTGGCGGGCCGAACCGAACCGAACCGAGCCGCATCCGGCCTCGCACCCGGCCTAGACTTCCCGTCCTTAAGTCCGGGTTTTTTTATTTGATGGTTTGTTCGCCGATGGAGGGGTTGGTCCGTTCCCGTTCCAGCATCAGGGCGATCACATCCAGGTGGTTGGCCGTTTCGTCCAGCAAAAACTTGGCCTTGTCCACATTGGCCAGAGCCGGGCTGCTTTTCAGCTTGGCTCGGAAAAGTTCCACCTTGCGGCCGTGTTCCCGAACCTGGGCCGCGGCCTTTTTCAGGCCGGCCATGGTTTCCTGGTAGTACGCCGGAGTTTCGGCCGGAGCGATCCGGGGTCCAAGCTTCAGAATCCGGATTTCATACTGGCCAATCAGCGCGGCGGACTGGCTGTTATACAGCATTTCCCTCAGGATGTTGAACTGCCGTTCGTCTTTGGTTTCCTTAAGTAAATCGTCGATGGTCTGGTTGGTCCGGATCAGTTCGGCCACTTTAGGCCCCAGGTTGTTATCGAGGGCCGCCTTGACCGGACCGGGTAGAAAGGCCCAGGCCGAACCGGCGGTAATGGCGGCCAACGCCAGGGCGAGGAGAACCGGAAGGATTCCTTTCGAATACAGAGAACCAGGCGTCATCGGAGTGCCTCCTTAAAAAAAAGAAACACAACCCTTACTGACTCAGGGCAATGGACAGCGCCGTGGTCAGCCGGACCACGTCTTCGCCCGATTTTTTCAGGCGATGGCTTAAAAGAGCGGCGATCCTCAGGGTGACCTTGAATCCCAGGGAGGGGCGGTCGGCGGCCAGGCGAAGAAAGTCGGCCCGGCTGATTTCATACAGCATGCAGTCGGAAAGCGCGGTGATGGTGGCGCTTCGCTGATCTTCGGTGATCAGAGCCATTTCGCCGAACACGGCGTGGGTGTCGGCGCTGAGGATGGTGAGGGTTTTTTCGGTTTCGCGGTAATCGTCCTGCCCGAATTTCATGGTCAGGGTCTTGTTGACTTCCACCCGGCCCGCGGCCATCATGTACAAGGTGTCCCCCTGGTCGCCTTCCCGCATGATGACCGCCCCCGACGGGAATTTTTTGGGGGCCATGATCCGGATGATCGCGGTAATCTCGTCCTCGGCCAGATCCCGAAAAAAATCCGCCTTTTGCAGAATCAGTCGCTTGACGTCGTCGGCCTCGATGCTCATGCTCACTCCGTCATGGCGCCGGTCACGATGTCCAGCCCCTTTTCCAGAATGGAGGCTTCGCCGGGCTTGGCCCGTCCCAGGACAATGGCGGCGTCGTGGCCGGTAATCACGGTTTCGGGCGAAGGATTGATTTGAACGGAAATCCGCTGTTTACCCGAAGCAAAGAAATCCTTGCCGGATTCCTCGAACTTGCGGCGGATGAATTCGTCCAGTGCGGTGGCGTCGCCCGAAAGAATATCTTCGAGCTTCATGGGATTCGCTTCGGTCACGATGGCCAGAAGGATGGCCTTGTATTTTTCGCGGTAATGATCGGCCAGTTCGCGAACGGTCTTGCCCACCCAGCGTTCGTTGATCCGGGTCCGCCACATCTTGTTTTCTTCATCCACGCTCAAAAGCCGCTTCATGACCGTGGACAGGCCGGACGCGGAGGCGGCGCCGGCCAGGATGCCGGCGTTGTATTCCCCCGGAGCCACGATCTCATCCACCGCCGCCCGCTGCAGGTGTTCCCGGTTTTCCGGATTTTTCAGCTCCGCGCAGATTTTCACCTTGGGCGCCATGGATTTAATGGCCAGGCTGCCGAAAATGGTCCGCTGGTCAGTGCGTTCGGGCGGGTGGTTGCCGCTGGCGTCGGCCAGGATGATGGCCGCCCGAGCCTGAGAGATGTTGGCTCGGGCCAGGATGTCTTCCTTGGCGAAATTGCCGCGAACATACCGGAAAGACATCTCCTGGAACCGATAGAAAACGGAATCCACTTCCTCCCGAGGCAGTTCATTGATCAGGACCACCACCGGAAAACGGGGCCGCAGCTGGTGATACAACCCCCGGATGACCTCGATGCCGCCGTCGTTCCAGCCGCAGATCACGATATGATCCTTGTCGCGGATGTCTTCCAAACCTTTGCCCTCCTTGATGCGGCGGGTCACGAAAACCGAAGCGATGGACGCGGTCATGATCGACAAGAGAAACAGGCCGGAGATCATGACGCCGAACCCCACCAACCGGCCGGGAACGGTTTTGGGAACGATGTCCCCGTAGCCCACCGTGGTCACGGTGACCATGGCCCACCAGAGCGAATCCCAAAAGCCATGGGGGTCCTTGGGATCGTATTCCAAGAGGTACATCATGGTCGCGGCGACCAGCAGCACGGCCCCAAGGAAAATGGTCATGGGGAAGAAATAGGTGCTCCTCAGAGCCCCCACGGCTTCCTTGTATGCTTCCCGCCATTTCGTGCCGATCATGCCGGAGCACTCCCTCGGATTGGTCCGAACCCGTTCCACAAGGGCGGCGGCCCCATGGACGAAGGGTGAACCCGCCCAGGCCGCCGCTCGCCATGGCCCCCGTTTCGGGAGGACCGAAAACTTGATTGTACCAGAAAAAAGGATGCGGAACAACGAGTTCCCCTAAGCCAGGATCCACCGCCTAGATTAGGGCGGAGTCCCTAGTCGGTTCGGAAGGCCGCTTCCGGCCTCGATTTAGGTGTCAGACTTGGGAGGGTTTCAGTTTGCGACCTTGTGAAGG
>JAGVGV010000458.1 GCA_020056895.1 Deltaproteobacteria bacterium | reverse complement strand
TGGTGGCCAGCCGGGCCGCCGCGCATTACGTGGTTACGGAATTCGGGTCGGTGAACCTCCAGGCCAAAAGCCTGAGGGACCGGGCCGTGGCCTTGATTGAAATCGCTCACCCCAAATTCCGTGAAGAATTGTACCACCAGGCTCAGGATCAGGGCCTCCTGAGCCGCGGAGATCCGCTCACTCTGTTCAAACCCGTGGTTTACCCTCAGGACCTGGAAAAAACCCTGGAAATCCACGGCGAAACCATGATTTTCCGACCGGCCAAAGCTCAGGATTTACGGGCCATTCAGGAATTTTTTTATGGTATGGACGATCGGGACATCCACTTTCGTTTTTTAAGGTCCATGAAAGCCTTTCCACGGAAAGAAATGGCCGCCATGGCCAACATCGACTACCACAACCGGATGACCATCCTGGCCATGGTGGGGGAGTTGGGCTTCGAGCGAGTGGTGGGCATTGGCCGGTACATGGCCATGGAACAGGCCGGTCTGGTGGAAGTGGACGTGGCCGTATCCGACGAATACCGCCGCAAGGGGATCGGCCGGCTGCTGATGAAGTATGTGTTCGAAATCGCGGAACGCAAAGGGTTTACCGGAGTCATGGCCTATGTGGCCCACGACAACCCCAAAACCCTCAAGCTCATCAAAACCCTGGGGTACAAAGCCCGGGCGGTGTTGAACATGGGGATTTTCGAAGTGGAGATCCGGCTTACCGAACCGACCACTCAACCGGATATGGAAATCGTTTATTCCCGGTGAAAGACCATAGAAATGGTTGAAAACCAAATCGAAACCCCCTGCACGGGGGATTGCGAGATCGATCAGGAATCCGGGTACTGCCGGGGCTGCTGGCGGACCGTGACGGAAATCGCCCGGTGGACCAAATATTCGCCGGAACGACGGCGAGCCGTGATGGAAGAAGGCCCTCCCCGAGCCCAAGGGTTGATCGGCCCCGCGGACGATTGAATGGATGGGTTCCATTTCGCGGGTGACTCCAATCGGTCCATCTTGACGCCTCCAATCCTTTTGATATAGTCATGACATCATGTTACACGGCGTTTCCCCCGGGGGCGGCGCGTGAACGGGCGGGGGGCGCCCGGCTCGGAAAGCGTTGGGGGAGCCGGGAAGAACGGACCTGAAAAATGCGCGAAACGGAATACCTGACACCTGGCCTCAGGCTGAAGCTGATGGCTCAGGCCTCGATCAAATCCAAACTGGTGGCCGTATTGGTGGGTTTTCGCCACCGCCGGTTCCTGGTGGTGGAACGGCCCACCGTGGGCGGGGCTCCCGTCTCCATGGAAACCGGCACCCGGTGGTTGGCCAGCTTTTTGAACCAGGGTTGCGTGTTCAGCTTCGCCACCGAAGTGCTGGGCGCCACCCACGCGCCTTTTCCTTTGGTATTTCTGGAATATCCCGAACGATTCGATGAAACCAGCCTAAGGCAGGGAAAACGGTTCCCCGTTCAAATCTCCACGTTGATCGAAGCCCATGGTGTTCCGGCCAATGGAGACCCGGCCAAGGGTTTGATCCGTGACCTGTCCGATGGCGGCTGCCAGTTGGTGACCACCCATGCCTTCGCCGTGGGAACCATGGTCCGGCTGACCCTGGCTTTAAAACCGGACCAATCCCTTTCCGATCTGATGGCCGAAGTGAAAAGCCAGGCGGACCTGGGCGGGCGGTTCGTGCTGGGCATGAGTTTCGCTCCGGGCCTGACCAGCGACAGTTACCAGGTTCTGCGCCGCTTCATCGAAGACCTTCGGGCCATGCCCCTTCGGTTCGACACTTGATGGCGGCCGAGGCGGCTTGGAGCCATGTCCCGATCAGACGAATTCGGGCGAGGCTTGCTTCACCCCGAAAACCACATGTTCGCGACCTGATTTCGTGTTCGCCCGATGACGGCATGGGATTCCCGCTTCCCTCCGTCCAAGGCTGACCAGGGTTCATGGACCCATCGCCGACCATCCCGTCGCGCCCCCGGCCACCGGCCCTCACCCGGCCCGCCACTCCGGCTTTGGGATCATCGCCCTCGTCCTCCCCTTCTTCACCATCGCTGACGGCCGTCCCGGACCTTCAATGGAACGTGGGCGATCTGGTTTTGGGCACGTATGAAATCACCGGGGTATTGGGCCAGGGGGGTATGGGCCGAGTGTACCGGGCCCGGCACCGGGGTTGGGACCTGGACCTGGCGGTCAAGGTCCCCCTGGTTCAAACCCTGGCCGCGATCGGCGGCGTGGACGATTTCGAGCGGGAAGCGGAAACCTGGGTGAACCTCGGGCTTCACCCCCATACCGTGGTCTGCCATTACATCCGGCGGGTCCAGGGGGTTCCCTGCCTGTTCGCGGAATTCGTGAACGGCGGGAGCCTGCACGACTGGATCTATGGACCGGGCCGGGACCCCGGCCCCTTGTACCGGGGCGGACCCGGACGGGCGTTCTTGCGGCTTTTGGACCTTGGCATCCAGTTCGCGTATGGCTTGGCCCATGCCCATGGCCGGGGCCTGGTCCACCGCGATGTCAAACCGGCCAATGTTCTGGTCACCAAAGCCGGGTTGGCCAAGGTCACGGATTTCGGCCTGGCCATGGCCCGTCCCCGGCCGGGAACCGGAAGCACGCCGGCCGGGTCGTCCACCGGATCCGCCGGCGCCGGAACTCCGCCCTATTTTTCTCCGGAACAAGCGGCCAACCGCAAGGTGGATCAGCGGTCCGATCTGTGGGCCTGGGCTCTGTCCATCCTGGAAATGCTTCAGGGGGAACGAACCTGGGAGCACGGCGCGGCGGCCCGGGCCGTTCTGGATGAATACCTGAGCCGGACTGACCGGACCCCCTGGCCGGCTAAAGGTTTTGGTCCGCTTACGGATTTTCTGAAAAGCT
>JAGVGV010000650.1 GCA_020056895.1 Deltaproteobacteria bacterium | reverse complement strand
GATTACACGTTCTTGAAGGGTTGCCGGGCCATCATCCGGTACCCCTTGATCAGTTCCAGAATCCCCTGATCCAAGGACCGTTTGGCTTCGAACCCGGCTTCGCGCAAACGCTGGTTGGACACAATGTAGTTCCGCTTGTCCGGATCCGACCCCACTTCGGCGAAATGGATGTAGAAGTCCGGTAGGTATTCCTGGACTTTCAGCGCCAGTTCGGCCTTGGACAGGTTGGCTTCGTCCAGCCCGGCGTTGAAGGGCCGGCCCGCCATGGACGAAGCGTTATCGATGCAATGGATAAAGCAATCGGCCACGTCGCGGATGTGAATGTAGTTGCGCTTGAAGTCTTTTTCGAAAATCACCAGGTACCGATCCGACCAGGCGGCCCAGACGAAATGATTGACCAGAAGGTCCATACGCATCCGAGGCGAAAACCCAAACACCGTGGCCAGCCGAAGGGTGATGGTGTTCGGCGAACCCAGGATATCGGCTTCGGACGCCACCTTGTCGAGCCCGTATTTGGAAATGGGTTCGAGGGGCGTTTCTTCGGTGCAATACACTTCGCCGCTCTGGGTGCCGTACCCGCTGTTGGTGGTGGGATAGATCAGCAACTGGCGGGGGCTTCGGAGCTTATTAATCAGATGGATGGCGTCCTTGTTCACGGAATCGGCCAGCCAGGGGTCCCGTTCGCAGGCCGGGGCGCCCACGACGGCCGCCAAGGGAATGATGACATCCGCTTCGGCCGTCAGTTTCTTGACGAGTGCCTCATTTCGGGCATCGCCGAACACGAATTCGAAGTTCGGATTCGCGCACAGATGAAACAGGCTGCGCTGCTGATATAAAAGGTTGTCCAGAGCCGTGACCCGGCACCCCCGATCCAGCAGGTGTTCGCACAAAATCGATCCCAGATAACCGGCTCCGCCCGTAACCAAAACCGTGGTGGCCAAGGTGTTCCTCCCCATCGTGGTCCAAGAACCGGGCCTCGTAAAGAGGACCGGCCCGGAAGGTTTGGGGCGATGAGAAGCGATTTCCATGCCAAATCCGGTGAATATTCGAACCGGCCGGAGCGCGGACCCCATACCCCTTGACCTGAACTTTTCCTGTCCAGCCGCACGGTTCCACTCAAGGCGTGCTACAATGGAAGAAATCGTTTGGAACAAAGCGGCCGGATGGAATGAATGAACGAGTGGAGGTGGCTTCATGATCGCGAGCGGTTCGTATCTTCATCACGGTTTGGATACGGGTTTGTCGTCCACCGTCACGTCCGTGAGGCGGCGGGTTCGGTGGAGCGGTCTTATCCTTTTTATATTGTTGATGGCGGTCATGGGTTCACCCGCCTGGGCCGCCGGAAGTGGAAAAGTCCTGGCGGTCACGGGTTCGGCCGAAGTGGACGGCCGGGCGGCTCGAATAGGGAACTCGGTTCCATCCGAAGCGCTCCTGGTCACGGGTCCCGATTCGTTTTTGGAAGTGCTGACGCCTGAAGGGGCGGTCGTGAGGGTTTATCCGGAATCCAACGTTCGGCTGAGCGGGTCGTCCTTTCGGCGGCGGATTGACCTGTTCGCCGGTTCCCTGGCCAATTTCGTGGTCCGGACCGGCCGCCGGCTGGGCGCGGCCCGGGCCCGGTCCTTTGAAATCCGAACCCCCACGGTGGTGGCCGGCGTTCGGGGCACGGCCTTTTTCGTGGGGCTGGAACAGCCCGGCCAGACCTATTTGTGCATCTGCAACGGCGTCCTCCATATGGAACACCCGGCCGGGAAAGACCTGGGAACCATCGAAGCGGCTCACCACCATGCGTTCCGATATCAAAAGGCCGGACCCGAAGCCTCCACCTCCGAAGCCCCGGGGCTGTATCACGATGACGGAGTGATGGAAGCCTTGGCCCGCCGGGTGAACCGAAAAATCGATTGGAGCCGGATTCCGAAATGATCCGAAGCCGTCTTAAGGGTCAGGCTTCCGGGACGGCTTCCAACTCGGCTTCCAGCGGACGCTTGAGAAACATCATATACGCCTGCTGTCCGGTAACACTGGTCTGGGGCAGGGCCGTGGTCAGGTCCCAGCCATCCTCGCCGGCCTGATCGAGGAACTGCCAGGCATAGGGGCATGATGCCAGGGACAGTTCCGGGCTGCCAATATCCATGCCGATTTCCCCCTGCCATTGGTGGTTGACGAAGGTTACGCGGTCCTGCTGGACGTGAACGATCAGGTATTCGTACCGCTGGGCCATGTTCGTGCATTCCTTTCCTGGATTCCTTGTGCCAATGGTCATGGGGGCCGGGTCCATCGCCGCCGGCTTCCATCCCCCAAGGAAAAAGCCGGCCGGAAACGGTTTCTCCTTATAATATTGTATTCTATGCCAATCGGAAGGATATCCGGTTTTTTTTTCCGCGGCCGTTCTTCCAGCCGGGGCGGTTCGCCCGCCGCCGGGAGGCCGGGAAAAAACTTGTCAAAACCGGGGGACCCGGGCCATATTCCCTCCACGACGAACGCCGAACCACTTAAGCGAGGTTTTTTATGCCGTCCGATTCAATCCCCTCCGGCCGCCCCCGCCTGGACGTGACCGCGGCCGTGATCCGACGCGGCGGCGAAATTCTCGTGGCTCAGCGACCGCCGGGGTCTCGGCATGCGGGCCGGTGGGAGTTTCCCGGCGGCAAGCGGGAACCGGACGAAACCCTGGCCGCCTGTCTGATCCGCGAGATCGACGAAGAACTGGGACTGGAGATCGACGGGCTGGTGTTGATGGGTTTCGTGGACCACGACGAACCGGACCTCCGTTTGAGACTTCACGCCTTTGTCTGCCGGCCGGTAAACGGACGGGATCCCATTCGGGGTCTTTTCGCCTGGCTGCCGTTGGACGGATTGAACGCTCTGGACCTTCTGCCGCCGGACCGGGTCATCGCCCAATGGCTGGATCCCGATCAAAACAAAGCGGAAGGCCCCCTTTCATGAAAAAATACCAGGCCTGGCTGGGTGTGGCCCTGAGTGCCTTGTTCCTGTATCTCGCCTTCCGCCAAAGCGACCCGGTGGAGATCGGACGGGCCATCCGGCGCGTGGACCTGGGTGTTCTGGTTTTGTCCCTGCCGGTATTGTTCCTGACGCTCATGATCCGGGCTCTGCGGTGGCGGTATCTTCTGACCACGGTGGGCCGGCCCAGTCTTCATGCCCTGTTCAGCGCGATCATGATCGGTTTCATGAGCCTGAATTTGCTGCCTTTCCGTTTGGGTGAATTCATCCGGGCGTACGTTTTGGGCAAAAGGGAAAACCTGGCCAAATCCACGGTGTTCGCCACTATCGTGGTGGAGCGGGTGTTTGATGGCTTCACGCTTTTGTTCCTGCTTTTGATCCCCCTGTTTTTTCTTTCCATTCCCGACCGGCCCGCCGTCGCCGGACACCTGAAGACCATGGCTTTTCTGGCCTTGGGACTGTATCTGACGGCCGTGACCGGACTGGTTTTGATCTGGAAAAAAACCGATTGGTTTCTTGAAATTATGGAATGGTTGCTGCGCCCCCTGCCCCGGCTCCAGCGCTTCGCCCTGCGGCAGGCCCGGGCTTTCGCCCACGGCCTGGACGCGGTCTCGAATCCAAAAATATTCCTGATGGTTGTGTTCTATAGCCTGCTCCTGTGGGCGGGCTACGTCCTTTTTTACTGGCTGATCATGTTCGCCTTCACTTCTCCTGAAGGCTTAAACCTGGGCCGTCAGGCGGGGTGGGTGGGCGCGGTGTTTGTACTGGTGGTGGTGTCCATGGGGATCATGCTGCCTTCGTCCCCCGGATTCGTGGGTGTGTTTGAGCTGGCCTGCATTTTGGCGTTAAGAGCTCTGGGCGCGGAGAAAGGGATGTCCGAATCCTATGCCTTGGTTGTTCATGCCTGGCAGTTCATCCCGGTAACCCTGACGGGCATCGCGTATTTGTATTTCCATCATTTTTCCTTCAAGGAAATTCAAGCCGGAGGCCACGCCGCGGTGTCTCCCGAAGCGGGTGGGGACTGAGGGCCAATCTGATTCACGGGGCTTCCTTAGCTTCCAAAGGGGTCCGAAAACGATTGAAAAGTACCATTTTTTATATCCCATTGAATATTTTTTTTGGGTGATTTAGACACAATATCTCGTAATTATTCAAACTGTGCACTCCATATATTGCTCTTTTATCTATAAATGAGGTTAGTTATAGGTTGTCCACGAAACCGGTTACGGATGGCGGTATCTCTAATTGCATTGACATTCCACGATATTATGAACTATACTACCCCTGAAATAGCAATGGGAACCCCCCTCGCTGCCCAAGGAGGACACAGGATGAAGCCCGGACGCTTCCTGATCGTGATGACGATCACCCTTGTTCTGGGATTGAGCTTTTCGGTGCCGGCCATGGCTCAAAACACCCAGAAACATACCGTGCAACAGGGTGATACGCTCTACGGCATTTGCGAACGGTATTACGGGGATCGGAGCTTTTGGCCTAAACTCTGGGAAATGAACAGGAAAAACCTCACCAACCCGCATCGGTTGACGGTGGGGGATGTCCTGACCATCTACCCCGCCGACCAGCTCAAGGCCAACCAGCCGTTTCCACCTTCGCCTCCGGCGTCCAAAACGGAAGGCCATTATGACCGAGGCCGGCCGTACGAAATGGAATTCCCGAAATATTTCACCTTTGTGGCCGACCCGAGGGGTATCGCCCAAACGGGCGTGAATCGGATCAAGGTGAAAAAGGTGGATCACCTGACGGGCAAGACCATCGTGACATACGAAGAAATCCGGAAAGCGGGCACGATCATCGCTTCGGAAGAAACCGGTTATGTCCCCGATGACGCCAATGAAATGGCTCGGGAAGATTTCCATGGCAAGCTGTTCCTGGCCTTCAACGACAACGTGATTATCCGGATCACCGAAGACGTGGCCCACGTGTTGGACAGCGAAACCCACGAAGACCCCGATCCCTATTTCCGTGAATTCCCGATCTACGGCTTGTCCAAGGAAATCCGGGAAGCGGATGAAAGCCGCTTTGACGAAGGGAAAATGCTGGGGCAGATTCACCAATACAAGGGAACGGTCACCTTGATCGCTCGGGTGGAAACGTTAAGGCCCCTCAATTCGAGCCAGGAAGGCACTCTTTCCCAGGACAAGCGGCCTCAACAGGACAGCGAACCGGTTTCCTACGTAGCCAGGATCACGTATTCGGAACGGCCGGTCCGGGTTGGCGACGGAATTTTCCTGGTGAACAGTCTTCATCCGGGCCCCGAGCGGGAAACGGGTCATCGCAGTTTTCATCAGACCGAACAGCACCACCCGGTTCAGCCGTAATCCGGCGGGAACCAGGGCGAACCCGGACCATGCGGATGCAGCCGGAGCCACTCCCGATGGAAGCGAAAGTCTCTATTGGAACTGGGCTCGGGAGTCTCCCCCTGATCCGGGCGTTTTCAAAACGTGGGAGCCATCTCCCGCCGATTTCCTGAAAGATCGTTCCGCCACGTTCCCCAAGGCGGGTTTTTGAAGGCGAAGCGGACGGAGGAACCATATGAACAAGGCGGCGTTCATCATTTGCCTGACGATCGGATGCTTTATCATCCTGGGTTGCTCGGATCTCCAGGATTTGGTGGATCGGGACGGCCGGAAGATCGATCGTTGCGAGAAGCTGAGCATTTCCGGGTCCGATCTAGGTAAGGCGTACCGTCCCCTGACGGCCCAAGCCTGTGTTTCGTACCTGGAGCCGTACGACCAGTCCCTGTGGTGGGAAGCGCCGTTGAATTCGCGGCGGGTCCGGAACGAAGCGGTCTTCCGGGTGGGTTGCACCCATTGTCCGGAAAGCAATCGGGATTGTGATTCCTTAAGCAATTGCGGCGGTTGCGGAACGGCTTCGCTCCACTTCGACTTCACCCGGATGCCGGAAGACGCTGAAATCGTGGTGGCCCGCCTGGCTCTTCACGCGGTGGAAAACGTGGACCGGTTGAAATACGCTCATGTGGTGGGCCGGGTCAACGTGGGCGGCGATTTCGCCGTCATCTCCCAGCAGCCGGAAATTCAAGGGAACTGGGCTTTTTTCGACATCACCAATTTCGCGTGCCGGACCGTGGTCGAGCGCAGGAATTCGGCCAACATCGAAATCAGCCTGCCCTGTGGACCCGAAAAGCGAAGCGCGGTGGTTTCGGCGGTGGGTAAAAAAGACCTCGGGCCCCAGGTGGTTTTCGAGTATCGGTAATCGGGATTGCGAGGCCGTCCTCCGAGGGGCTCTTCTTCCCCTGACGGTGGACGGCGGGGACAAATCGAAGGAGTGGGACATGATTCGATCGGCCCTGAAGCTGGCGCTCATTCTCCTGGGTGTGGCCCTGGTTCCCCTGTCGGCTTCCCCGGCGTTTTGCCAGGCTCACCCCATGAACCTGGACCAAGCCCTCTATTTCGCCCTGGCCAAGGGGGATATGGACGGCCTGAGCGCCGTGAGGGACAAGGGGGCGGACGTGCACGCCACCATGGCCTCCGCCGATCTGGACGCCGAAGAACTCTTCGGTCCACGGGTCGCGGAACTGATCAAGACCAAGGCCGACTATGATAGCTGGCCGTCCTTGACTTGGGCGGTTTTCCTGCAAATGGAAGACGCGGTCCGGGTTCTCATCAAATCCGGCGCCCACGTCAACGCCCTGGACACCGACCGGACCAGCGCCCTCCACTGGGCCGCCTGGACTGGCAATTATCCCATTACCCGGTTTCTGATGGAAAACGGGGCCAACCCCAACCTGGCCGACAAACTGGGCCGTAAACCCCTGGATTGGGCGCTGATGACCGGCCAGAAGGACATCATCCGCATTCTGCCTGGCAACGTGGCCATTCAGGACAGCGACCGGGACGGCGTGGCCGACGGCCGCGACCAGTGCCCCAACACTCCGTACGGCGCGGCCGTGGACAATCGGGGTTGCTGGGTCGCGGCGTACGCCAACTATTTCGATTTCAACAAGGCCGTGGTGAAACCTCAGTATCACGCCCACATCCAGCGTGCCGCTCAGGTATTGCAGGCCTCCCCGGAAATCCAGGTGGTGGTGGTCGGCCACACGGATAACGTGGGGAACGATGGCTACAATCAGGAACTGGGCCTCCGACGCGCCCAGGCCGTGGCTGATCTTTTGGTGAAATTCGGCGTGAACCGCGAACGGTTTACCGTCGAATCGAAGGGCGAAATCCAACCGATCGATTCCAACGCGACCGCCGCCGGCCGGTCCGTGAACCGGCGCGTGGAAATCCACGTGCGGGAAGCCCAGGCCGCAAGTCAATAACCCATCACCTTCTTCTCATCATTCACCTCCTGCCAGGAACCGCCATCGGGCGGTTCTTGGTTTTTGGAGCTCGGCCTCCCGCCGAGAACCGCCTCCCTGGCGGTCCTCGGTTTTTGGAGCTCGGCCTCCCGCCGAGAACCGCCTCCCCCGCGGTTCCTTGTTTTTTATGGATACAAACCTCGCTTGCCCTTGCCCCTGGCGGCTTTCAACGAGGCGCCCCTCGGTTCGGATGAAAAAGGCTGAGGCCAACTCCATTTTTCCATTGACAAACCCGTCCGAGACCGGTAAAAAGTCCCCCGTGCCCGGGGCTGTAGCTCAGCTGGGAGAGCGCATGAATGGCATTCATGAGGTCAGGGGTTCGATCCCCCTCAGCTCCACCAAAACACTTTTTAAAACGGCCGGACCTCCGGCCGTTTTTCGTTGGGCATCGGCGTGCGGACTCTTTTCTCTTTCATCCGATTCCTTTAATTTATGACGGACTCCAAATTCCGCCGGCCGGCGGTGGTGTTGTTCATCACCAGCGGACCGCTCAAAGGCCAAAAAATCCCCTTCGCGGACCGAACCGTGGCCGTGATTGGCCGTGGTTTGGACGCCACCGTTAAACTACCCGACGACGAAGCCTATTCCAGCGTTTCCCGCCATCACGCCTTGCTCGATATTCAACCGCCCCGGGTCTTCATCCGCGATCTGGGCAGTCTGAACGGCACCCACGTGGGCGACCGGACCATCGGCCAGCGGACCGGTCTGGCCCCGGCCGGCGAAGCTCAAGACGCCTCCCCCGAATACGAACTGAAGGACGGCGAACGGTTCCTGCTGGGCCAGGCCGCTTTTGGCGTTCGCGTTATCGATCCCGAGGCAGCGAATCGTCCTCGACCCACCCCCGATTGGATCTGCGCCCACTGCGACCGTAGCACCGCTCAGGGCGCCCGAAGGGACCATCCCCAGGATTACCTCTGCCGCGACTGCAAGGCCGATCCGAACGCGCCTTTGCGGGTTCTGACCAAGGGGGTTCGGGCTGGTGAACCGGAACTGGCTTCTCTGCGGGGGCTCAAGGTGATCCGTCCTCTGGGTACGGGGTCCACCGGCGCGGCGTACCTGGCCCAGCACAAAGCCTCGGGTCGGCTATTGGCCCTCAAGCTCCTGTTTCCGGAAATGGCGGTCAATGATTGGGCCCGGGAAAGTTTTTTACGGGAAGTGGCCAACACCAGAAATCTGGATCACCCCAACGTGGTCCGGCTGTATGATTCCGGGAGCCACAAAGGCGTCTTTTTCTATACCATGGAATACTGCGACGGCGGCAGCCTGGAGGATTTACGGCTTAAACGCGGGGGGCGGCTGAAGACGGCCGAAGCCTTGCCGTTGATCCTGGGCGCCCTGGACGGCCTGGAATACATCCACCAGGCGCCCATCGGCCAAGTGAAGCTGGCGGACGGCGGAATCGGCGAAGGCCGGGGTCTGGTCCACCGGGACCTCAAACCGGCCAACATTTTCCTTCACGGATCGGGCGAAAAAGCCGTGGCCAAGATCGCGGACGTGGGCGTAGGCAAGGCCTTCGACATGGCGGGCCTGAGCGGCCAAACGCGAACGGGCACCGTGGCCGGCAGCCCGGTTGTATCGCCCCGGCAACAGGTGATCAATTTCAAATACGCGAAACCGGACGTGGATGTTTGGGCCATGGCCGCTTCGCTGTATATCCTTTTGACCGGAACCTACCCCCGGGATTTCGACAACAACCGGGACCCGTGGCTGGTGGTTCTGGAAACCAATCCGGCGCCCATCCGGCAACGGAATCCAAACATCCCCTCCGGCCTGGCCGACGTGATCGACCGGGCGCTGATCGACAACCCCCAGATTCTCTTCAAAACCGCGGCCGTATTGAAACAGGCCCTCCTGGCCGCGATCTGATTCACGACCCCAGGGCGCTTTAAAACCGGGTCTCCCGTGGTTCGATTTTTTCCACACGAACGGCCGCGGCCTTGTATTCAGCCGTGAGCGTGGTGGGATCGAAGGCCGGGTTGGTGAGCCAATTGGCGTTGCCTTCCCGGAAATGAAAGGCCATCCAGACCATACCCGAAGGCGCCTGATCCGTAACCTTGGCCCGAACCGTCACTTGGCCTCGACGGGACAGGACCCGAACCCGCTCCCCGTCCACAACATCCAGCCGTTCGGCATCCTCCGGAGAAAGGTCCACCGTTTCCTCGTTCAGCAGATCATTGAGACCGGGGCAATTCCCGGTTTGAGTTCGGGTGTGGTAATGGTACAGCCGCCGGCCGGTGCTCAAGACCAGCGGATATTCCTTATCGGTCACTTCGGCGGGCGGCGTCCAGTCCACGGGCGATAACACGCCCAGGCCGCACGTGAAACAGCCATCCTTGTGCAAGAAGGCGGTTCCGGGATGCGCTTCGTCCGGGACCGGCCATTGGAGCCCATCTCCTTCCAGCCGATGGTATTTGACGCCCGCCAGTTGGGGGGCCAGGCTCGATACCTCCAGGTCCCAAATCTCCCGGGCGTTCGCCGCCGGCCAATCGTGACCCAACCGGCGGGCCGCTTCCCTGAAAATCCACCAGTTCGGCCGGGCTTCTCCCGGCGGGGCGGATACTGCCCGGACGCGGCTGACCCGGCGTTCCGAGTTGGTGAAGGTGCCGTCGTCCTCGCTCCAGCCGGCCGAGGGCAGGATCACGTGGGCGAACCTGGTGGTTTCATTGGGGAAGATGTCCTGGGCGATCAGGAACTCGGCCGACGCCAGGCAGTGCTCCACATGGCGGATGTCGGGTTCGGTATTGGCCAGGTTTTCCCCGAAAATCCACATGGTTTTCACCCGGCCGGAGACCAGGCCGTCCAGCATTTGGGGGAGCATCAAACCCGGCTTGTCCGGCAGATTCGGCACGCCCCAGGCGGCAGCGAATTTGGCCCTAGACTCAGGGGCGGCCACTTTTTGATATCCCGGTAGAACATTGGGCAGGGCGCCCATGTCACAGGCCCCCTGAACGTTGTTCTGGCCCCTCAGCGGATTCACTCCGCCGCATTCAAACCCCACATTGCCCAAGAGCATTTGCAGATTGGCGCAACTGAGCACGTTGTTTACGCCGCAAGTGTGTTCGGTGATGCCCAAGGTGTACAGAAGCATGGCGGGCCGGACGGAGGCCAGCAGGCGGGCCAGTTCGCGGATGCTTTGGGCGGCCACGCCGGATATTTCGGCGGCCCGTTCCGGAGGAAATTCCTTTACTTTGGCCGCCAAGGCGTCGAATCCGGTGGTGCAGGAAGCCACGTACCGCTTGTCGTACAGGTTTTCTTCGATCAAAACGTTCATCAATCCATTGATAAAGGCCACGTCCGACCCCACCCGGATGGCGGCGTGAACGTCAGCCATGCGGGCCAGGTCCGTCCGGCGCGGGTCCACCACCACCAGCCGGGCCCCGTTCAGCTTGGCCTGCTTGACGTACGTGGCCGCCACGGGATGAGCCTCGGTCATATTCGACCCGATGACCAGAAGCAGCTTGGCCTTAGCCAGATCGGCGAAGGAATTGGTCATGGCCCCGGAACCGAAAGCTGTCGCCAGACCGGCGACGG
>JAGVGV010000488.1 GCA_020056895.1 Deltaproteobacteria bacterium | reverse complement strand
ATCCTGGGGCCCTTCGTGGGGGCTTTGTTGGGGGAACTGGTTTGGGGCCGCACGTTCCAGGAGGCCTTCCGGTCGGGCTGGGGGGCGTTTCTGGGGTTCGTGGCCGGAGTGCTGCTCAAACTGGTGGTCGGTTCGGTGATGATCGGGGCTTTTTTGTTTCTGGTTCTTTTTTGATCCTTCCGGCCCGGCCCGGCGAGCCATGGGGGGTGGTTCCAAATTTTTCCTGACCGTGGGAGGCCGTCATGATCTGCCCCAAATGCGGGCACGAACAGCCGGATGGCGGCCTGGAATGCGGCCGTTGCCGAGTGGTGTTCGCCAAATATGAACGAATGGCCGCCCGCCGAGGGGCTTCGGGCGGCGCCCTTTCAGTCTCCGCGCCCGTCCCGCCCGCCGGAGCCGCTCCGGAAGAGGAAACCCAGAGCCTGGGCGGTTGGCTTTGGGAGCGGACCCTTTTTATCGACGCGCCGGTGAACCCGTTTTTCTGGGGCGGTCGGATGGTGTTGTTCCTGATTCTTCTGATCTGGGGCCTTTATTTCTTTTTCCAACCGTTTGCCAACGGCATGGCCATGCAGAGCGTGCTCCATCTGGTGCACCTGCCGCTTCACGAAGCCGGCCACGTTTTTTTCGGGTTTTTCGGCCGGTTTATCGGCGTGATGGGCGGGGCTCTGGGTCAAACGCTGATGCCGCTGGCCTTCGTCCTTTCTTTTTTATGGAAACACAATCCCTTCGCCGCGGCGGTCTGCCTTTGGTGGCTGGGACATTCCTTCATGGACCTGGCGCCGTACATCGCCGACGCCCGGGCTCTGGAACTGCCCCTCCTGGGCGGCGTGACCGGGCGGGATGTCCCCGATTATCACGATTTCGAGTACCTTTTGGGGCGGCTGGGCTGGTTGAAATACGATCAGGTGCTGGGCCATCTGGCGGAAAAAACCGGCATGCTGCTCATGACCGCGGCCTTTGTATGGGGCGGCATTCTTTTATACCACCAGTATCAGCAGCGGGACCACGAGCCGTGGGGGCATAAGGACTAGGGCGAAATGCCGGCCCTTCCGGTCAATCCTCGGTCACGGAAAAATAGGGAATCTCCACGCCGCTCAGGGTGATCAACCGGCGGTTGGCCACCATTCCCTGGCGGTCGTCCAAGTGGAGAAAAGCGTCTTCGGTCAACAAGGTTTCGCCGCCCTGAGCCAGGTCTTCCCCCAGTTTGGAGGCCAGGTTCATCTGATCGCCAAACACGCCTTCCGGACCCGCCACCAATACCCGGCCATACCCAATGCCAATGCAGGCCGTGAGGATTTCCTTGTCGTCCAAAAGCAGCCGTTTGCGGCGGAGCGCCCGGTGGATGTCGAGCGCGGCCCGAACCGCCTGGTCGACTCGAACGAATTCGGCGTACACGTCATCGGCGTACGCCCGCCAGGAAAGGGCTTGGCGGTCCTGGAAAATGGGGTCGCAAAGGGCCCGCATGCGGACCAGTTGAGCCAGATAGTGCACCACGCCCCGCTTCTGGGTGGTCCGTGAAAAGCCGGCGCAGTCCAAGACCAGCATGGCGCAGGTCCGGCCGAACCGGTCCCACATCCGGGTTTCGATTTCGTCGGGGCCAAGATCGTCCTTGGCCGCCTGGTTCAGGGCGTCGAACAAGGTTTCTTCGGTCATGGCGGACCTCGCGGCGGCCGTCCGGTTTCCGGGAAGCGGCCATTGGGGTGGAATACCCGTCATTCTAGAACAATCTCATCCAAACCGCAATCCGGGACCCAGCCGAATCTGGGCCTCTTCCGAAGAAAAACCTCAAGTTCTTTCGCCGATCGGCCGATGAGTTCAATAGAAGGTTTCCGGGAGTTCCTCCTTGGGAGCGGTTATGGCCATCGGTTCGGTTTCAGGGTGGGGCGCCGCGTGGTCCACAGGACCCGGGCTCCGCGTTTCTTCTCCTTCGGCTTCGGCTCAAGGGAACGCCGATGCCTTGGCCCAATCCGGCCCGGCGCGGGTGGATGAAGCCTCGGCCCAAGCCCCAGGCTCCTCATGCGGCCCCGCCGCCGATCAGTCGAAAGGGACGAAAACTCCGGATGAAGCCGCCCGGGCCGGTTCGGGGTTGAATCCTTGGCAGGCGCTGACCAAAGAGGAGAAGCGCGAGGTCGATTCGCTCAAGGAACGGGACCGCGAGGTTCGGGCGCACGAACAGGCCCATGTTTCAGCCGGCGGCCAGCATGTTCGGGGCGGTGCTCAATTTGAAACCGAAACCGGACCGGACGGCCGGTCGTACGCCACCGGCGGTGAAGTGTCCATCGATGCCTCGCCGGTCCCCAATGATCCGTTGGCGACCATCCAGAAGGCCCAGGCCATCCGCAAGGCCGCTCTGGCTCCGGCCGAACCTTCGGGGCAGGACCGCCAAGTGGCGGCGGAAGCCAGCCAGATGGAGGCCGAAGCCCGGGCCGAATGGACCCGGCGAAAACAGGATGAGGCCGAACGGGCGGCCGAATCAATCCGAACCGGCGCCACCGGATCGTACCCGGCGGCAAGTCCCTTCGCCGCGTACACCGGCTCTGACCGGTCCCCGCCCCCCAGCGCTGCCGGTGCGATGCACCTCAGCATATACGTCTAGACGGTCCGGACACGGCGACCCCTAGGCCCCATGGACAAAAACCAGACCCCCGGCGCGATCCGCTGGGGGTTTGGTTTTTAAGAAGGCGGTTCGGCGTTCGGCCGGGACGAAACGCCCGGTGGAGGGCCGGGGTGGATTGATTAAAAATATCGTATAATAACAATATGTTATATCGGACATTGACATTTGGTGGTAATTATGAAAACCTTTCTGGGATCGGTTTTTAAACAAATTAAAACCAACCGTAGCGTGCGGAAGGCCGTTGATGATCGCCTCCACATTTCCACCAAATTTCCAACCGGCGAAGCAACCATCGTGCTGATGAATGAGCCTGTTGATTATTCTCCGTTCGTGCCATGTTCAATGGCCCGATTGGATTATCCGCAAACCCAGATACCCAAAATTGCCAAAGATAAACAACTTCTTAAAGAGATTGAATGTTCCGTAAAACAAATTCCGACAACGCATCGATTGGTCCAGGGAGACGCACGGGACCTATCCTTTTTGAAAGACGGCT
>JAGVGV010000361.1 GCA_020056895.1 Deltaproteobacteria bacterium | reverse complement strand
GTATCGGCCACGGCCACGGCGTCGCCGATGCTCTGGAGCGTTACCCGGATCAGGTCCCTTTCCCGCCGGGCCGCCAACTCGGCGATCCGACGACGCCGGACCAAAACGGCGGCCATAAAGCCAAAACCCAGGAACAAAACGCCCAGGATCGTACGGATGTACAGCTCATGAGGCGGAACCCGGGTTAAAAACAGGTCCATGAACGTGCCCGGATAAAAAACCAGATAATCGATCAGCGCGTCCAGCAGCCAAGCCAGTCCGGCCAGGAACACCGCCATGCCGAATACGATTTTTTCCGATGCCCCTATGGCGGGGGCGGCGGGTGACGGATCAGACGCCCTCATGGACCTTTCCATAAAGCCCGCCGGCGAACCCGGAGGCCGTTATTGGGAATGGGTGCTACAACCAACCGTATCCTATAAAAATTTATTTTCAAAGGGAAAGGATCGGGGTATTCCTCAAGCCGGCTCGGCCCGGTTCCGATCCAGCCAGTCCGCGACGGCGTGGGCCAGGTCGGCCCGGCTCTTGGGGGATAACCCCAGGGGATCGAACCGGAGCCGTTGATGCAGTTCAAAAAGAGGAACAATATCCGGAGCCTGGATCCGGACCAACCATTCGGCCATGGTTTCCGATGGCCACCGGGGCCGGCCCATTTGCGCCAGATAGGCTTCGATCCGGTAGAATTCGGAATCCAGGCCTGGGGGAGGAAGTGCGGCGGCCTTTTCAGCCACGCTCGAACCCACCGCGGCCCTTTTCCGGCTCCGTCGAAGCCGCCAGGCCAGGTACAGGAACGGAGGCGCCAGCGCCAGCCCCAGGTATCGGGACCAGGCGGCCCCTTCCCGTTCCGTCCAACGGAACTGGTTCCACTGGAGCTTCAGCCAGGAAAGAAGATCGGCCAAACCTTCCCAAACCGGAGCTCGCTCAGCCACTTGATCCGGCCAGACGGCCGGGGTAGGGTCAAAATCCCGCCACAGGCCGCCATCGAACACCAGCACCCAGGCGTGGGCGTGCCGGGATCGGATAATGAACCGCTTTTCAAACCGGCTGTATTCCGTGGCCAGGTATCCGGTGGCGTACCGGGCGGGAATGCCGGCGGCGCGAAGAAGAAAAACGCTGGCGCTGGCGAAGTGTTCGCAGTGGCCGGCCCGGCGGTTCAAAAGAAAATCCGGGATGGGCTGGGCGCCGGGATCGGTCTGGCCCAGGTCCAGGGTATAGCGGAAGCTCGAACCGAATTCCTTCTGGAGCGCGGCCATGGCGGTTTCCGGATTCATGCCGGCCAGCCCCAACCGGTCCCGGAAACCGTTCACGGCGTCGGCGGTTTCGGGCGGCACGGTCAGGTCGCGTGGGCCTGGCGGTTCGTCTCCCAGGTCGCCCGGGCCGTATTCCACCTGGAACCGGGAAAAGCCGGGGCCGTCCTCGACCCGGACCGATCCGGACTTGCTTTTCGTCACCCGGACCGCGGCCAGGCCGGTGATCCGGCTGGAACCCGCCGGCAGAGCCAGGGAGCCCTTGCCTCGGGGAAAAGGCATGAACACTTCGAGGCTTCGGCCAGGTTCCCGGGAAGGACCAAGGGTCCATCGATCGGACCCGGACGGCGACAGCGGAGTAAACGCCACTCCGGCGGCGGTCCAGGTTCCCCCCCGGAACAGGGTATAGCTGGCCTCCCGGAGCAACAGCGTGGTAAAAGCCCCCTTTTCCGGCCCAACGCGGAACAGAGTCCGGTCCGACAACTGAAGCCGACCCACTTCCCCAAAAGCGGTGGTGTTTTTGAAAGGGTCTTTGGGCGCTAGATCCGCGAACCATTCCGTGGCCTGGTCCTGAACCCACATGTGCAGCCGGTTCAGGTAGATATGGCCGCCGTAGCCCAAAAGCCCGGCAAGAAGGACCAGGCCGATCCAAACCGGGATCGGCGCGGTTTTGGGCCGGAAGGGCCAAAGGGCATAGCCGACCAGTAGAAACAGGCCGGCGTAGAACCAGGGCGAACGAGTATTCGCCGCGCTGGCGGACATGAGGACCAGAACGAAAAAATACGGCCTTAAATCCATCAAATGACGGTCGGCCTCCGGATGGCGGGCCAGCCGGCGGCGGTACGACCAGAAAATGGCGGCCAGGTCCACCCGGCCGGTCACGCTGTACACCTGAGCCAGAATCAAGGGAACAAAAGGCAAGGCGGCCCAGCGGGTGATCATCTTGGCCGACCCCACGTACCGGTACACGATCAGGCCAAGGAACAACAACGCGCAGAAATCCGAAATTCTTGAAAAATCCTTGGCCGAAAGGTCGAACCGGCGGCCGATGAACCGGGGACTTTCCAATATCACGGCCAGAGCCCCGGCCGGAACCCAGGCCCCCGCCTGCCACCCCCAAAAGAGAAAAGCCAAGCCCAAAAGGAATGGCGGTACGGTCATGACCGAAGCCCCATGGCCACCCGGCCCACTTCCAACGGTCTGAAATTTTTGGGATCGTCCGCCATGGGGCCGGGGTCCAAAGGCGGCCGGTCCGGTTCCACCAGAACCATCACCGTGAGCGGCAGCCCGAGGCTCCTCAGGCCTTTTACGAATTCCATCCGTTCCTCGTCCCAGGCCAAGAGCACCAGAATGCAGGCCGACAACAGCTCGGCCCGCCGGGTGACCAGCGGCGGCAGGGACGAAAAGGGATGATCCCGGCAGATACGGACCGACGCGAGGATTTCGAGCATCCGGTCCACATGGGCCACCCCCCGGCCGGACGTAAAGCAGTATGCTTCGGGGCCGATGAACAAGAGATCCAGCAACGATTCCTGCGTGAGCACCGAAGCTGCGAGCGACGCGGCCACGGACACGGCTTCCTCGAACAGGTCCGGCGATCCCCCTTGAAAAAATGTATCCAGCACCAAACCGTGGCGCACGAAAAATTCGTCCTGATGTTCCTTGACGATGGGTATTCCCCGCTTGGCCCAGCTTTTCCAGTGGATTTTCCGCAAAGGGTCCCCGGGCCGGTATTCCCTGAGGGAAACGAATTCCTCGGCATCGCCCACGCTTTGGGCCAGCGCCACGCCGCCGGGCTGGTACCGCCGGTTCCCGGCCAGGTCTGAAGGCGGAACCGGATACAGCCGGGGGAGCACCATCACGGATCCGGCCAGGGGCTGCCGCCGGATGGATCGGAACAACCCCACGGGGTCCCGGCGGGCCACCGCCAGGCCGGAAAAATCCAGGCGGCCCCGCCGGTCCGGAACCAGGTCCAGGCTTAATTCGGCTCGGCCACCGGCGGGGATGGACGGCAGGTCGTATTCCCGAACGGCCATTTCGGTCCGGGGTTGCTGAAGCCGCCGCCAATGGCGGTACAGGGTCCGAAGGCCGGAACGCTCCAGCGGCTCGGCCGTTCCGGTCCAGGCGTCCGGCCCGGTGACGGGCGCGGGGGCCAAGTCCAGAAACAAGGACAACCCGGCCGCCGAACTCCCCTTCCCGTTTTCAGCCACAAAGCCCAAAGGCAACGGTTCGCCCACCGTGCCGAACCGAGGCAGCCGCCGGTCCCAGGCGAACTCGGGCGGTTTTCGGATCAGGGACGCCCCCAAGGCCAGGATCAGAAGAAAAAGCAGAAAGGTGAAGGCCTGGTACGCCATGGTCAAGGTGGTATCCAGGCCAAAAATGGCGGAAAGGACCAGCGCGGCGGCGGTCAGCAGGCCGGCAGGCGTCATCCGCCGCCGGAAGCGGACCATGAAACGGCTCCACCAGCCCAAAAAGCGAAGGATCGTCCGGCCGGTCATGGCCTCAGGCCGGCACGGGCAGGGATCGAAGGAGATCGGCCACCACGCCTTCGGCGGTCCGGCCCGAAAAGCGGGCCTGGGGGTCCAGGGCCAGCCAGTGAGCAATCACTTCGATAGCTGCTT
>JAGVGV010000308.1 GCA_020056895.1 Deltaproteobacteria bacterium | reverse complement strand
CACGCCCCCCCGAACGTCCCCCAACTGGTACCCCTGCTTGGCGTGGCACTTCAGGCAGCCTTCGGTGGTGATGAGCGGCCGCATATAGCGAAGGTACGGTTTGTCCTCGATATCCACCCGTTCGTGAACTTCCGCCTCACCCCCATCGAACCGCCTTAGAGCCATGGTTTCCCATTCGTCCGCCTGGTTCACGGGGTTGATCGGCAACAGGCTGGTCAAGTGTCCCTGAATGTCAAGAATCTTGTTTTGCAGTTCATGAACCTGCCGGGTCATGTACGCCGGATTGATGAGGGTCAGGGGTCGGCCTTGGGGGGTGACGATATCCCGTTCGGGAACGTCCAGATAGGGATTGGGCGGCGTTTCCGGTGTGACGGGCGCGTACACGCCTCCATGGCCGGTGTTCCATTGGCGGTAAATGATGTCCTTTTGCACCAGGGCCTGGGCCTGGAGCAGGGCCAAGTGATAGGCCACGTCCCGTTCAAAATAGACTTCGTACCCCAATGAAGCGGCCATGGCCAAAGTCCATAACACGGCCAGGAGAATGAACAGACTCCGATGGTAACCGAGCCCCCGGGTCAGGATCGATCCCGGCCGGAAATCCTTGGATGCTGGCGTCGATGGGGAAGCCGTCATGTTCCGTCCATCGGTCCCGAGCCATTCCATGCTCTGACCGATTTTGGGTTAGGCCCGGTCCGCTTTGATCGCGGCGAAACCTTTGGAGCCATCCAGTCCGGCCGGGCGCCTGGAACCCGGCCGGAGGTTATTCCTTTACGGTATCAGGTTGAACCGGCTTCGGCAACGCGAAGCAGGCCCCTTACACATTAAGCGTACGCAAGCGCCATTTCAGGCGCCCCAATACACATGAGCCAGGATTTTGGCGTCGGTTACCAGGTTGGACAGCCGGTCCCGCTCGTTGGGGGCGTGGGCATAGTGGTCGATGGTGGACCACACGGCGGCCGGAAGGCCTTTTTCCCGGAACAAGGCGGCCACGGTGCCGCCGCCGATCCCCTGAGGCTTGGCCGTTCGTCCGGTAACGGCGGCAATGGCTCGGAAAAGAGCCTGGACCACGGGCGCGTCGGTCGGAGTGGGCTTTGGCGCCTGAACCTCGTTAACGCTCTCCACCCGCACCGTCACCCCCGAGGCTTCCGCCACGCCTTGGGCGACCCGCTGGGCTCGATCCTTGACGTCGGCCAGGGAATATGCGGGCAGCACCCGGGTGTCGAAATAAAAGACATCCTCGCCGGGAATGGTGTTCACGTTAGGAACGTTGGCTTCCTTGCGGGTGGGTTCAAAGGTGCTGGCGGGCAAGGTGTACAAGGGATCGGCGGCGGTGAAAAAGCCGTGGAAATCGTCATCCAGAGCCGTAATCATCCGCGCCGCGGCTCGAAGGGTGTTCCGGCCCTGGTCCGGAGTGCTGGCGTGGCACTGTTTGCCGGTAACGGTGAACCGGAGCCATAACAGGCTCTTTTCCGCCACTTCGATCAGGGTGCCATCCGGCTTGCCGGCGTCTGGAACAATGATCAGATCGTCGGGTGAAAACAGGTCCGGCCGGGTGTTCAGGAGATAGCCCAGACCCAGGCGGGACCCGGTTTCCTCGTCGGCCACGAAAGCCAACGCCACTTCGCGGCCGGGAACCAGGCCTTCGTCCCGGAAGGCCTGGGCCGCGAAAAACGAAGCCACGATGCCGTGCTGGTTGTCCTCCACTCCCCGGCCATAAACGAAATCCCCTTCCCGTTTCAACACCCAGGGGTCCGTTACCCACAACCCCGGCTCGCCCGGAGGAACCACGTCCACGTGGGAAAGCACCCATACCCGGCCCTGGTTCCGGCCGTGAAGCCGGGCCATCAGATTGGGCCGAACCCCCGACGCCACCCGGGGATCGGGGGCATCCACCTGGAACACTTCGTCCGGACGGAGCCGTTCCAGCCAGCGTTCAATCACCCGGACCTTCTCCCCTTCCCCCTGACCTCCGCTTTCCGGCCCCAACGCCGGAACGGCGGTCAGTTCGGTCTGAAAAGCGGCCATCTCTTCGATATATGTGTCGATCCGGGCATACAACCGGGCCAGTTCTTCATTCATCTCATCCTCCCGTTGTTTTTCATTCCCTCGGTCCGATGCCCCCCCGGGGACGGTTCATCCCGTAGGGCAAAACGCCTGGGGGGCGTCCCCAGGCGGGAAAAAGCCGGAATAGCCGGTGTGTTCCGGAAACCGTCATCCCCCCACGGACGGCACGAACCAGATATCCACCACCGCCGGTTTGCCGACCGACCCCACTTTTTGAGCTTTCGTGGTCTCGGAACGGGTTTGGTTCACCACGTCGAAAATCGCCTGGTTCGAAGCCGCGTGGGGCGCCCAGTTTTTTAATTTGTTCGTGTTGTTGGCCGACATTTCAAACTGCTCGGTCAGATACTCGGCGAAGGCGGCCCGGTTTAGGGATTCGCCCACGATGACCAGGGAGCCTTCGTTATCGAAACGATTCCAATCGGCGCCGGAAAAGGACGCGGTCCGCCGGAATTCATCCAGGCATTCCTCGTGGTACTGGTCCATTTCCCGTTCCTTCATGACCGTAAAGGTCTGGCCGATGGCGGCTTCACCGTACCCATCGCCCATTTTTTCGGCCACCCGCCGGATTTCGTCCTCGCTCACGCCGCCTTTCTGGGCCCGCCAATCCATGTCCCGGGCATAGGCCTCTTCGAAAAACGTCCGGAAATTAGCCAGATCGATGCGCACTTTGGGCTTGGGCAGGGCGGCTTTTTTGTATTCCCCCACCAGTTCGTCCAGGGACGCTCCCGGCCGGTAAATTTTGGTCGCGCCCGGTCGGTGGTCCATTTCCTCGCCATGGAGGGCGTTGGTGACGGTCAGTTCCTCGCCGTCCTCGTACTGGACCGCCAGATCGATCCATCGGCCGGCCTGATCGTGTTCGTACAGCACCGCGCATACGCCGGTTTTGGCGTGGACCAGCCCCGCCAGCCGGACCGGAGGCATTTCTTCGATGGTGTAGGCCGATCCTTTTTCAAATCCGGACCGGACCAGCCGTTCCAGCAGCCGGGACGCTTCTTCGCCTTGGAGCCAGGCCGCGTCCAGGTCTTCGGTCAGGTGGATGCGCGACGGCGTGGCCACGCCGATACCGCCGGCGGCGGAAATGAGCGCGGATTTGAACCGCCGCCATTTACGCCAAAACACGAACACGACCAAAAAAACCAGGATGATCAGAACGATGAAGATGCCGCCGGCGATGCTCAAAAAAGTGCTCATACCGCCTGGATTCCTCCACGTACGAAGGTTCCCCTAAAGCGGGGATATTCCTGGATTCCGAAATGGGGCCATGAATCCGGGCGAGCGAATTCCCCCGCCTTACCCATGGCTTTTTAGCGAATATACCGGAACCCGCCAGCCGGGTCAATCAAAGGCCAGGAAGCGGGCTGGGGCGCGGGGGGGGAATCGCCCCCCCCACCGGTGCAAGGTCACAAGTTTTTGCCGATTTGATTGCGTGAAAGGCCTCAAGCCTCAAATAAAGCAGACGAATAGGTTTATCCCGCGACCATGGAGGGCCGAGCGGTCGTATCTGTCTGTTTAGCGGAAAAAACCCCGAACGTGGCCGGACGCATCCGAAAACGCCGGTGAAGGAGTTCCACGACAAAGAGCGCCTCCGTCCAGTCCGCGTTTCGTTCGATTTCCTGGTACGATTGAGGTGGTCGCGGTTCCTTCTCAAGATAAAGGCCAAGTTGTTGAAGGGTGATGGGGTTGGTGTAGGGCTGGAAGTCGCCGAGCACAATGGCGCAGAGCTCATCGCATTGCTGGATGTAAACGTGAAACTCCTTTTCCGTGGCGCCGATTCGTGGTCCGAATTCCCGCCATATATCGGCTGGCGGTCCAAAGACAGTTCGCTGGATGGAGGCCCGGCCCAGAATGGCTTGATCCGGCGAAGAGGAATAGAGAACCGCCTGCCTTCCCTCCCATTTTTTGTGGAATTTCCTCCGGACTTCAACGGTTTTTTCACCGCTAGCGATCCTTTGGGCGAACCGGGGACGAACGCTCATCACCACGCCCTTGAAAGGGTTGTCCTCGGTATCGGCGAACCCATTCACGATTTTAACGAATTTTTCCCGTGCGCGGCGCCAGACCGTTTCAAAGGGGGCGCGGCATCGGAATTCGGGCTCATGGTGTCGATATTGCCGCCCGGCCCGGACCGTATCCAGAAAGCCAAAGGACTGGAAAAATCCTTTCTCGGTTTCCCAAAGGCTTTCAGGCAGGGTGAAATGGATGTTCCGGGCGTGCCTTTTAGCGTCCATGGCCATCATGGAAAAAAAGATTTCTCCCAAGTGGATGTCACGGGCGGAAGGATCGATATGCAGGTGGCAGAATTTAGCATCGGCTCCGTTTTTCAGCACAGCCGAGGCGACCGGGCGGTCGTTGTCCAGCCCCAGATACGCGATCCGTTCCCCGGTTTTCAACCCAGGCATAACTTTATTTCGAAACCAATGGTCGATGCCGGGGTACATATCCTGGTGCTGAACCACCAACTGTTCCAAAACCTTGAGCCGGTCCTGGGCGGTGGTCAGGTTTTCGGCTGAAATCCGGACAATCCGGACATCGTGCTCAATGGCGAAAAGGTCGAGAGTGCCTCGATCTTTTTTCATGATGCTTCTCCTTCGTCAGGCTCGACTTGGCCTTTTTCTTTATTTGTCCATTTCAGTTTTTGAGGCCAAACATCGAAATATCCAGATAATTCTAGCACCTGCGTGTCGTACCTTTTCTTCTTTTTTTGTTCTCTCTTTACCGCGTCTTCGGACATGCGATAAAAAATCAGCTTGGCAAGCCGTTCATTGTCTTGTAAAACGACATTTACATTATGGCCCCTCACCTCAAAAATGAGTGGTGTACCAGGTTTGCCATCTTCTCGTTTGTATCCAAAGAATGGATGAGCAAATCCTGCGTAATGAATTCTCATTTCCCCCAAAGATTCATCCATGGCACGGCAGTAGACGGCCACCGACGCCGGAAGAGAAATCTTTTCCTTTGATCGGATTATATAAAAAGCGCCATCACGGATAATCAAATTACCGTTATTCGGTTTCTCAAAAAGCCAGTGATCCCAAGGGGGTGGAGTCTCCTTTCCCTCTTCTGACCAAATATCTATATAAAAATCGGGGTTTGTACTCTCAGCCCGAAATGCAACAGTTTCAAGCCCTCCGATACGGTCACTGGTCAAATCGACTGACAAGTATCCTCCATCCTCCGTACTACCATGCAATATACTTCTTATCAATGTTTCGTCCTTGATTTCTGAATCTTCCATTTTCCCAAGAAAAAACCTAATTTGATTCAATGATATACCAGCTTTAACATTAACGTTGAATCCAATTGGTATTACCTCGAGAAACATATCTCCTGTACCTTCATTAACCCCTTGTGGGTTAAAATAATCATATTGATGCATTCCATCGACGATAAGCCGGGCAATAACATCCACTCGCCCAACAGAGCTTTTCGCCGTTGCCTGGCCAAAGACATTTGAGTCTCTTAATAGCGGGATACGCTCGTTTAATTTGAAAACATAGCATTGACCCTTTTTTAAAGAAAAACAGCCATTTTCACCTGGGTTCATTTTCTGGCAATAATTGGTTGTAAATATCTGGGCATATCTTCCCCCTCTCGGTTTAATGGAACCATTACACATCAAATACCCAATATCGGTCAGATGAAGGTCCATTGATGAATGGTCAAATTTATACTCATTCTCATTAAATTTTTGGATATATTGATCTTCTTGTAAAATTTTCATTTGCCTTTCAGATAACACTCCTGGCATCCAGTGATCTTTGATCCAGGGTTCTTTGGGCTCCCCCATCACACACCTCCACATAATTACAATTGATTATATTCAATTACGACTAAACGAGCAAGCTTCTGGCCCTCATTAAACACAGGTATCCAAAATCGCTCAAGCAAAAAAGTATAGGTGGGCCCGAAGGCCCCCTACTTCTTCCCCCCGGCCTCTTCCTCCACCACTTCCACGCCGGCCGGGATGGTGAACTTGAACAGGCCGTCGTCCAAGGCCGGGTCCACCTGGACCGAACTGAGGTTGAAGACCGTGGATTCGCCGGTCAGGGAGGTCAGTTTGAAGGCCACCAGGGTATAATCCTTAACCGAACACCAGACCGTGATCGTATCCGGCCCCGAGCCCTTGTCCTTGTTCAAACGGGTCAGGTCCAGCCGATGGTGGGTTTCCGGTGCGCCGGTGGAGGGAGTCACCTTCACCTGAAAGTGGCCTTCCAGGCTGGAAAGCCCGCCCAAAAAGTCGAGCAAGGGCTTCATTTCGCCGTACACGTCCACGTTTTTGTACTGGTGCACCAGCTTTTCCTCGGGGATGTACCACCAAACGGTCCGGCCGTCGGTGACCAGCTTTTCCTTGCGGGGATGAGTCTGGTCCAAAGAGAGCATCGCTTCCTTCTTGAACGATAATATCCCCTCGGCGGTCTGGGTGGCCGTGGTGTCGAACACGCCGTCCATGGAGGGCGTGGTGGTGATGCGGATGTATTCGGCCCGGATGGCTTTCAATCCGGCGTATTTTTTCTGGATGTTGTCGAGCAGGGCCTTGTTGTCGATCCCCCAGGCCGGAACGGCCAAAAGGGACAGGAGGGCCGAGGCCCACAGGATCAATACGAAACGCTTCATGATGGGGTTCCATCCTTGTCATGCATCGGGTTAGGGCTTCCCTTGAGAGTCCCCGGTCAAGGCCGGGCGACCTTGAAACCTTTACGTTCGAGCAGGGCCGGCAGGCCTTCCGGCCCCAGCAAATGGCCGGCGCCCACCACCACGAAATGGTTGGGGCCGGTTTCGAGATACGATTCGATCCGGTCGGCCATCAACCGGTTCCGGTCGCCAAACAACCGCTGGAACATGGGTTCGAGGTCCGGATGCTCGTCCAGATCGCCAAAAACCATTTCGGTCATGGCTTCAACGTCCCCTTGTTCCCAGGCGTCCATCATTTGGTCCATTTCCGCGGCCAGCCGGGGGAGGGACAGAAGGGTATGGTACAAAAGCTGTTCCTGTTCCTCGGCGGACATGCCGGTGAACATCTCCATCTGAGCCTTCAT
>JAGVGV010000301.1 GCA_020056895.1 Deltaproteobacteria bacterium | reverse complement strand
CTTGGAACGCCTGACCACCGGCCGTGAAACGGACCGGAAGCTCCGGGAAGCCGCCCGGGCGGCTCAGGCCTTGGTACGCCTGGAAGCGGCCCGGACGGAATGGGACCGGAAGCGGGGCGTTTTGGAGCGGGCTCGGACGGCTCAGACCGTGGTCCCGGTGGAAACGTTTCTGGACGAGCGGCTGAAAGAGGAGAAAAGAGCCGAAGCAAGCCTGAAAAAGGCTCAAACCGGGCTGGACAACGCCCAAAAGGCCCATGCCCGGACCGAAACGGAATGGACGGCCCAGCAAAAGCAGTCCGAAAAAAGGGACCAGGCCCAGCGTCAGGTGCATTTTCTCGAAGCGCTTCAAGACAAGGCCGGCCGTCTTCAGACCCTCCGGGATGCTTCTGACCAGGCGGAAAAACAGGCCAAAAGCCGGCGCGCCGCTTTGTCCAAAGCCGAAAAAGCGGTCAAGGAAGCGGAAGTAAAGCGGTCCAATCTGGCCCAAACCAGGGACGGAGCCCGTCAAACGGCCGGCAGGCTGGAGGCTCTGGTTCTGGAAGAGGAACGGCTGGCCCTGGTTCTGGCCAAACGCCAAACGCTGGTGGAAAAGGAAAAGGAAGCCGGGGAAAAACAATCGGCCTGGACCAAATGCCAAACCGCTACTCGAAAAGCCATCGGCCGGTTGGACGCCCTCACGACCGAGTATGAGGCGGCGGAAAACGAATGGCGATCCGGTCAGGCTTCGCTTCTGGCCCGGGACCTCAAACCCGGCCAGCCCTGCCCGGTCTGCGGAGCCGAGGACCATCCCCGCCCCGCCCCGCCGTCTCTGCTGGTTCCCACTCAGGCCGACTGGCAGGCGGTGAAAACCAAGGTGGACGATGCCCGGCGGGAACTGGACCAGGCCCGGACCCTGGAAGCCGAAGCGGAAAGGGAATGGGTGCGGGTCCGGTCCGAAGCCGACGCGTTGACGGCGGACCTGGGGGATGCGGCCGGTCAAGGCCTCGAAGCCTTGGCGGCGCTGCTTCAAACCAAGGAATCCGAACGCCAAACGGCCGAAAATGCGGCTCGACGGGCGGCCGAAGCCGACCGGGACCTTCAAGCCACGGATGCCGATCTGGCCCGGTCGAGGACCAAGTTGGAAACGGCCCGGACGGAATCCGGCCAGGCGGATACCGCGGCGGCGGCCGCTTTGGCCGAATATAAAGCCGCGCTGGAAGACCTGCCCGAAGCGCTCCGGGCTCCGGGGGCCTTGCCGGAAGCCTTGTCCCGGGCCGTCAAGACGCGGGATGACCTTATCCGGCAATTTGAAACGACCAGGAAAGAGTTCCAAAAAGCCGAAACGGACCGAAGCGCGGCCGATTCCGCGTTCCAGGCGGCCCGGAGCCATCAGGATGAAGCCCGGGTCCAGAGGGAGGAGCAGGAACGGGCGTTGGACCTTGCCGTGAGCCGGGCCGGGTTCAGCGGCCGGGAGGATTACCGGGCGGCCCGGATGTCCCACGACGACCAGGAATCGCTCCAAAAAGACATCCGGCGGTTCGAAACCGATCTCGCCGCCGTTGGCGAAGCGGCCCGGAAAGCCCAGGCCGAGGCTCAAGGGCTGGTCGCGTCCGATCTGGAAGCCTTGGAACAAACCCACCAACAAGCCGGAACCAACCACCGGAACGCGGTGGATGAACGGGCCCGGCTGGATGTGGAACAAGCCCGTCTGGCGCGGTTGGCCGCGGACCTGGAACGGATCGGACGGGAATTCCAGGCCAAGGAAGCCGCCTTTTCCCAACTGGGACGGCTGGCCCAGGTAGCGGCTGGCGACAATCCCCACAACCTCAATTTCCAGCGGTTCGTGCTGGCGGCGCTGCTCGACGACGTGCTCGACGCGGCCTCCCGGCGGCTCAAACGGATGACCGGAGGCCGGTACCATCTTGAAAGGGCCGCCCAGGGGCAGGACCGCCGCCGGGCTTGGGGCCTGGACCTCGATGTATTCGATGGGTACACCGGCCACAACCGGGCCGTGGCCACGCTTTCGGGCGGCGAAAGTTTTTTGGCCTCCCTCGCCCTGGCCCTGGGGCTGGCCGACGTGGTTCAGGCTTATTCCGGCGGCCTGAGGCTGGACGCGGTGTTCGTGGACGAAGGGTTTGGCAGCCTGGACGCCGAAGCCCTGGACCTGGCCCTGAACGCGCTCATGGACCTTCAAGCCGGCGGCCGGATGGTCGGGCTGATTTCCCACGTACCGGAAATGAAAGAACGGATCGCGGCCCGATTGGAAGTGATTCCCACCCGTTCGGGCAGTTCGGCCCGGTTCGTGTCGGGTTGATTTCCCGGGGGCCGAGGTGGAGGCTGGTTTGTTCTCCCGATAAAAAAACGAACGATCGTTATTATTTTCTTGACCCGCCCGCCCCGTCCGTGCCATCCTTGCCCCATCGAGGTGATCTCATGAGCCGACTTTTCGTCATCCGCCACGGGCAGGCCTCCTTTGGCGCCAAATCATACGACCGTCTTTCCAACCTGGGCCGGGAACAGGCCCGGATTACCGGGGAATGGCTGACCCGTCAGGGAATCCGGTTCGATGCCGCGTTCGCGGGGACCATGGCCCGCCAGACCGATACCGCCCGGCTCTGCCTGGAAGCCATGCCCGGCCAGGAAGGCTTGGCCCTGATCCAAGACGCCGGGTTCAACGAATACCCCACCGATGAAATCGTGGGCGGGCTCATGGGACCGGTGGTGGCCGAGCGGCCCGAACTGGAAGCCCTGGTTCCGATTATGACCACGGACCGGAAAGCTTTCCAAACCCTGTTCGAAGCGATCATGACCGCCTGGGTGGGGGGCGTGGGCGAAACGAACGGCGTGCCTCCCTTCCGAAACTTTCAAACCCGAGTCCACGCCGGTGCGTACCGGCTGATGGCCACTGAAGGCCGAGGCAAAACCACGGCGCTGTTCACGTCGGGCGGGCCCATTTCCCTGTTGATGCAGTTGGCTCTGGGACTGGACGACCAAATGGCCATCCGCCTGAACTGGCAGGTCCGGAACGCGTCCATCAGCCTGTTTTTCTTCACTCCGGATCGTTTGACTCTGGCCGCGTTCAACCAAGTGGGCCACTTGGAAACATTGAACCGGTCCGAATTGATTACGTACCGCTAACCACCGCCAAAGGGAGGTTTTAAGGCCATGGATTTTACCGTTTCGGAAAAAATGAAGACCATTCTGGGGATGATCCGTGAGTTCGTGGACAAGGAACTCATTCCGCTTGAGCCCGAATTCCTTAAAAAGTCCATGAAGGAAATGGAGCCGGTGATCGAGGAAAAGCGGCGGATGGTCCGTGAAATGGAGCTTTGGGCTCCGCTTCACCCCGAAGAGCTGGGCGGCATGGGCCTTTCGCTGACCGAATACGCGCTGGTGGCCGAAGCCCTGGGCTATACCTGGCTGGGGCTGTACGTGTTCGGCTGCCAGGCGCCGGACGCAGGCAATATTGAAATTCTTCACAAATACGGAGAGCCCTGGCAGAAGGAACGGTGGCTCAAACCCCTGGTGGACGGCCGGATCCGCAGTTGTTTTTCCATGACCGAAGTGGACCTCCCCGGGTCCAACCCCACCTGGATGGAAACCACGGCGGTGAAAGACGGGAACGAATGGGTGATCAACGGTCACAAATGGTTCACGTCGTCGGCGGATGGGGCCGAAGTGGCCATTGTCATGGCCGTAACCAACCCTGGGGCCGGACCGTACCTTCAGGCCAGCATGATTCTGGTACCCACGAATACGCCGGGTTTCAATCTGGTGCGGAACGTACCGGTCATGGGCCATACCGGCGACCAGTGGCACAGCCACGCCGAAATCCTTTACCAAAACTGCCGCGTGCCGGTGGAAAACCTGTTGGGACCGGAAGGCCACGGTTTCGTAATCGCCCAGGACCGCCTGGGACCCGGCCGGATCCACCACGCCATGCGTTGGATCGGCATCGCCAACCGGTGTTTCGATCTGATGTGCGCCCGGGCCCTTACGCGGCCCATCACGCCGGACAAGCACCTGGCCGACATGCAGATCACCCGCACCTGGATCGCCGAATGCGCGGCCGAGATTCAGGCCGCCCGGCTGATGATTCTCCACGCCGCCTGGACCATCGAAACCAAAGGCGTGAAGGAAGCTCGGGAAGAGGTGTCGCTGATCAAGTTCTATACCGCCGGAGTGCTCCAGAGAGTGATGGACAAGGCCCTTCAGGTCCACGGCGGTCTGGGCATGACGGACGATACCCCCATCGCGTCGTTTTTCCGGGGGGAACGGGCGGCCCGGATTTACGACGGCGCGGATGAAGTCCACAAGCTGTCCGTGGCCAAAAGGATTTTGCGGGAATACCAGGGCCGCCGGATCCGTTGACCATGGAACGAATCCGCGTGGAAAAGGCCGGCCGGCCGGCCGGCCGGCCCGGGGG
>JAGVGV010000304.1 GCA_020056895.1 Deltaproteobacteria bacterium | reverse complement strand
GGCGGGGTGGGGGCCGGGCCGGCCGCCGGACCTGGAACCGAACCCGCCGGGTACGTCACGACCACGGTGGGGCCTGGGGGTGGAGAGGAGGCATCGGCCGTCGGGGGTTTCGAGGACAGGGTGGCGGAGGGCGTCTGGGCCGTGGTCGGGGCCTTTGTTCCGGGATGGGGCCAGAACCGGCCCAGCAGAAACGCCACCAAAAGCGCCAGAACCACCACCACGCCCACGGCCGCGTGTTTGAACCAGCCAGGGCCGGCTTCGGGCGCGGGCGTCGGTTCGGGCCGAGGCTCTCCGGCCAGGCTGGTGAGGGCTCGATCGAACTGAGGCTTTTCCACCACCTTCCGGCCGTCCACGAAAGCGGCCATCATCGCCCGTTCGCACAGGCTGTTGATCAACCGGGGCAACCCGCCGGTGGCTTTGTGAATCTGGGCCAGAACCGCCGAATGAAAAGGATAGGGCTCCCGTCCGCCGGCTGTTTTGAGGCGGTGCTGAACATACAGCGGCGTTTCCGGGCGGGAAAGAGGCGCCAGCCGGAACCGGATGGAGATGCGGTCGGCCAGGTCGCCTAAAACGGAATCCCTGAGCCGGTCTTCCAGGCTGAGCCGGCCCACCAGCAGCAACGGCAGTCGGGTTTCCCCTTCCATATTCAGGGCAGAAAGATACGCCAGAGTATCCATGGCGGCGGGGGAAAGGTCCTGCGCCTGATCCACGATCACCAGGGAGCCCTTGTTTTGGGCCCGTTTTTCATCCAAACCGCTTTTCAATGAAACAAAGAAATCTTCGGGCGCCCGGGATTCGGGCAAGGGCCGGGCCGGCAGCAACCCCTTGTGGACCACGGCCCAGATTTCTTCCGGCGCCAGGTGGGGGTTGGGCAGAAATACGGAATCCACTTCGTCGCGAAGGTGAAAAGCCAGGGCTCGGGCCACCAGAGTTTTACCCAGACCCTGCCCGCCGGTTAAAAGCATGGCCGGTTCGCCCGCGGTCAAAGCCGTGGCCAGGGTCTCCACCGCCATGCGGTGGAGAATGCCGGGGAAGAAGAATTTGGGCTCCGGAGCAAGCCGAAACGGGTTTTCCTTTAAGCCAAAGAATTCCTCGAAGTCCATCCAATCCTCCGATGGAGTCGGTAGCTGACGGCTGACGGCTGACAGCCGGTATTTCAGGGCCCCGGTCGGCGAGCCAGGGCGGGAGCCGCCAAAAAACCCGATTCGGCCAGCACTCGGGCCGCCGCCCGTATCTGTTCAACCGGGTCCATGTCCGGGGTGGGACCCTGGCTTTTTTGAATCCGGGTCAGGTCCGCCTTCAACCCGGGGTCAACGGTCAGACCGATGATCTGGACCAGGGTGACCGAACCCTGGAGAAAGTTGTTCGTCATGAGCGTCAGGCGTTCCCCGGCGGCCAAATCCTTGGCTTCGGTGATGTTGTCCGCCACCTCCCGCCGCTGGACCATTTCATCCTGAATCAGTTCGGCCATTGGATTCGAAGCGTCGATCTGGCGGGCGATCACGGCCAGCATCGAAAGCACGCCTCCGGCCAGGGCGGGTTGGACCGGACCCTGAGGGCCGCTCTGGCTCACGGCCGCTAAAACCCGCTTTTCGGTGTCCTTGACGGCCTCTGCCGCCGATTCGTTTTTTTGAACCTGAGCCTGAAGATTGGCCAGGGCGTCGAGGGCCTTGTACAGACAGTCCAGGGCCAGGATTTCCCGGTTCAGGGGTTCCGGATTCCGGGCCAGGCCGGTCTGGTATTCCTTCCAACACCGGTCCAGAAACACCACGGTCAAATCGTGCGCTTGGGCTTCGGCCATGGTCCGGGCGGTCCGGAGCCATGTTTCGGCGGCGGCCGAAAGGGCTATGCCATAAGCCTGGCCGCTTCCAGCCAACTGAATTTGCGTTTCATAGTCCTTTTGAATCCTTCCGATTTCGGCGGCCAAATCTTCGGCTCGAAGGCTTGAGGCCGGCCACCCGATCGTCAGGAGGACGCCCAAAGCCGCCGCCCTGGCCCAAAACCTAAAGGAATCACGAGATTTTCCGAATACACCAGGCATGGTCCGCCTTCACCCCGCCATCACCCGGGCCACGGTTTCCACGGCTCGGGTCACTCCGGCCTGGGTAACGTTCAGATGAGTCACGGCCCGGATCTGGTCCGGCCCAAAGGGCAGCATCCGCACGCCCCGTTCCTTCAAACGGCCGGTCAGGTCGGCCGGAGTCATCCCCGGTCGGACGATTCTGAAAATCACCAGGTTGGTTTCCACTTCGGCCGGGTTAAGGTCAATGCCCGGGACGCCGGCCAGGCCTTTGGCTAATATCTGAGCGTTTTCGTGGTCTTCGGCCAGCCGGTCCACATGGTGGTCCAGGGCGTAGAGCCCGGCCGCGGCCAGAAAACCGGCCTGCCGCATGCCGCCCCCCAGGGCTTTCCGCCACCGGCGGGCCAGGTGGATGTGTTCCCGGCTTCCGGTCAGAATCGATCCCACCGGGGCGCCCAACCCCTTGGACAGGCAAAAACAAACGGTTTCGAAATGGCGGGCGTATTCGCGAGGGGCAAGGCCGGAAGCCACGGCGGCGTTGAACAGACGGGCGCCGTCCAGGTGCATGGCCACGCGCCGCTGGAGGGCCACCTGCCGGATGGCTTCCACGGCGGCCAGGGGATAAACCGTCCCGCCGCCCCGGTTATGGGTGTTTTCCAGGCAGATCAAACGGGTGCGGGGTTGGTGAACGTCGTCCTCGGGCCTCAGAGCGGCCTGGATGGCGGCTGGGTCCAGAATGCCCCGATGGCCGGTCAGGGGCCGATACTGTACGGAACTGAACACGGCGGCGGTTCCGGCTTCGTACATGAAAGGATGGGCTCCGGCTTCGACGATGACTTCATCGCCGGGGTTGGTCAGCACCTTGATGGCGATCTGGTTGGCCATGGTGCCGCTGGGCACGAACAGGGCCGCTTCCTTGCCCATGAGATAGGCGGCTTTTTCTTCGAGGGCGTTGATGGAAGGGTCTTCGCCGAAAACATCATCCCCCACCACGGCGGCCATCATGGCCTCGCGCATGGCCTTGGTGGGCT
>JAGVGV010000003.1 GCA_020056895.1 Deltaproteobacteria bacterium | reverse complement strand
TCGGTCTTTTACGTCCTGTGGACCCCGGAGCGTTCGGACAAAGCCCGAGCCGTTCCGGCTTATTATGGGCCTTGGAAGGACTCTCGTGGAATCCTGAAATGTTACATCGAGCCGCTTTCATCCTAGCTCGGTTGGCCCAAGTTGAGATTAATGACAACTGGACCAACAAACCGGCGAACTCCCTCGAAGCGATCTTCCGGGCATGGATGCCCCAGACTGCGGCAAGCCATGAGGAGCGTGTCGCCCTGATGAAAGCCCTGGCGAAGCGCTTTCCTGATGTCGCCTGGAAAATCTGTGTAGCCCAATTTAGCTCGCTTGGAAACGGCGGCCATTACAGCCACAAACCTCGCTGGCGACCAGATGGCCAAGGATTCGGTGAGCCGTTTGAAACCTGGGAGCCGGTCACGGAGTTTATTCGTGAGATGATCGAAATGGCACTGAGTTGGAAGGAACACACGCTTGGATCGCTCAGTGACCTTGTCGAGCGGCTTCCCAGTCTCCAAAAAGATGAACAAACCCGGGTTTGGGAACTGATCGAAGCGTGGGCGAAGGAGAAGGCAAGCGATACCGAGAAGGCCATGATACGTGAGAAAATCCGTGTCTCGCTACTCTCCCGGCTGGCTACCATCCGGGCCAGGAAAAGCGCGGGAGAGGCGGCCTTGACCGGCAAGGCGAAGGACATCTATGCAGCGCTTGAACCAAGCGATGTTTTGAACAAGCATGCATGGCTGTTCCGTGACAATTGGGTTGACGAGCCCGCAGACGAAATTCAAGAAATCGAGAAAATCGACTACCAGAAACGCCATGAACTAATTGAAAGGAAGCGAATCGCTGCTATGGATGAAATTCTCGATCAGCGTGGATTAGCCGGACTCTTGGCATTGGCCCAAAGCGGGAAAACAGCGGGGTTGATTGGGCAGCTTGCGGTCAAGAATCTGCTCGCTGAAGTGGATATTCAGGAATTCCTGCGGCGGTCTTTTCAACTTGTGCGGGAGGATAAGGATGGTGCCGTTCCGTTCAAGAATCTCATTGTTGGCGCTTTCCATTCAATCTCTAACCCGGAAGAATTTAAACGAGTTGTGAAGGCGGTCTCGGCGGACATATCGGAAAAAGACATGGCACGACTCCTTGTGTTAGCCCCTTTTGACAATAACACATGGAATCTGGTCGATATGCTTACCGAAACGGCTCAGGACGAATATTGGACCAATGCAATGCCCGGCTGGCTAAACCCACACGACATGGGAGACAACGAGGGCATCGAGCGGCTTCTCAAAGCCGAACGGCCTCGCACCGCATTTTTCTACTGCCACCTTTGTTTGGAAAAAATTGATACCTTGGTTCTATATCGTTTGCTTTCGGAGATGGCCAAGGGGGGAAGAGACCGACAAGGCGAATATTTGATCGAAAGCTACGATGTTGAGAAGGCGTTCAAGAATATCAATAAATGTCCTACGTTGACGATTGACCAGAAAGCCGGCCTGGAGTTGCTGTATATCGATGTCTTAGAAAAGCGCTCCCATGGCTACGGAATTCCTAACCTCGAACGGTATATAGAGGATAATCCAGAGTTGTTTGCTCAGGCTGTCATTTGGGTCTTGAAGCGCGAAGACAATGGAGCCGACCCCGCAGAGCTTCAAGTGCCGCCGGATCAAAGGGAAACCATTGTCGAGCGAGGCGTTAAACTGATGAGAGCCATTAAACGCATTCCGGGTCATGATGATCACGGTGAGTTAAACGCAGTTCGGTTGGCGAACTGGATCACCATGGTTCGGCAGTCGTGCGCTGAGCTGAGCCGCGCCGAAATTGCGGATTTCCGGATCGGAAAATTGTTGGCCCATGCACCGGTTGGCAACGACGGTGTCTGGCCGTGCGAGCCAGTACGGCAAGTGATGGAGGAAATAGCATCGGAGCTAATGATGAGGGGCGCTCATGAGGGTGTATACAACGCTCGCGGCGTTCACTGGCGTCGCGAAGGCGGCGACCAGGAACGGGAATTGGCCGACAAGTACCGCGCCTGGGCCCAAGCATTACGATTCTCACATCCTTTTGTATCCTCAAATCTCCTCATGAAGCTGGTAAAAACCTACGAACACGAAGCCAACAGGGAAGACCTGGAGGCCGAGAAAAGGCGGCGATTGCCATGAGCGTTCCGGCGCTGGGGTCAACACAGTGTCAACGAGTAGTTTATTGGGATCAAGCACCCGACTTACGCGACACATCTTGAAAACCTTGCGCGTGCATTGAAGTCGCAAGGAAAAGACATTGAGGCTGAAACACTTATTAGCCAGGCCTTGTCAATAATCAAACAAACTCTTGGAATCGAACATCCAGAATACGCCAAAACACAATATAACCTCGCCTGGTTCGCTCTGAAACAAGGACGGTTTGCAGAAGTTTTTAATCTTTTTCAATCCGCCCTCGCCATCAGTCAGCGTACCCTCCCCCCTGATCATCCGCAGATCAAAACCATCCAAGCCAATCTCGACCGGTTGAAAGCTCAGATGGAACGGAATTCTCCGGCCAAGGATGATCCTGGTTCAAAAGGCGATTCCGCCTGATCGATCTATTCACACCCCCTTCGGTAACCTGTACACCCGCCTTGGATTATCCTGGCCGATGGTTTTGGCCAGGTCCGGAGGGAGTTGATCGAAAAAGGTTCGGAGAGTGTTGTCCAGCATGTCCACGCCGGTCCGGTCCCGGCCCAGGCCGTATTTGAAATCGCCGCCCATCAGCAGCCGGTCTTTGTGGGCCTGGATAAAGGGCAACCATTCCGGCTTCAACCGGCCGGATTCGTCCACGGGCTTGGTTGGGGGCGGGCCTGTCCGATGGATTTTGAAGCTCATATAAAGATTGGAATGCCGCTCGAACAGCCGGGTCATCAGCCCGATGTCCCGCTTGCCAGTCAGGTCCCAGCCGATATGGTCCCAGATGAACACCGCCTGAGGCCGGTGAGCCAACAGCCGCTCGAAGGGGGCGATGGTTCCTTTCAGCGTGGCCGGATTAGGGGACTTGGCGAAATGGTCGGGAACCGGCATGTCTTCGGGCACGGCCTCCATGTGCAGGTCGATGGGCACGCCCCGGGCGGCCGCGATTTCCGCCAGGAGCATGAACAGGGGATGGTCCGGCGGCGCGGCTTCGTACGGGTGGCCCGGAAAAGTGGACAAATGGAGCGCGGCCATTTCACCGAAGCCAATAGCGCCCTGGGCCAGAATCTCCTCGGCTGCGGCCCGGAATTGTTTTTCCAATTCGGGTGAAACCGCGCCGTCCTTAACCGCCCGGTGGATCATGGGGTTCAGGGATTCCCCGCCGGCCATCAGGCTGTACCGTTCGGGATACCGCTGGACCACTTTGGCCAGGTCGCTCAACCGGAACTCGCCGGGCAGGTTTTCGGCGAACGGCGTGGGCATGAGAATGGCGTGGCTCATGCCGATGTCGTCCATGTGAGTTCGGGACATCCGGCCCGAAGAATCGTACGGGTCGCCGGACCCGCCCCCCCGGTTCCGGAATTCGGGGATCAAATGGTCGTGAACGTCGATGAAAGTCAGGGCTCCGGGTTTCGGCCCCGCGGTCTTGGGCCCGGGTCCGGATCGATTACAGGCCAGCACGAACACCATCAGCACCAGGCCAAACAGCAAGGCAACGCGAAGAACGGACTTCATGTCCGGACGACCTCCATCTTTTTTCCACGGCCAAAATAAAATCAATATATTGTGGGATCGGCCGGCCGCCGGGTTCCAATGGTCGGTCCCGTTCTTTTCCAGTACGGGTCCAACCCCCGGTCCCATCCGGCCGATCGTTCCCTTCCCAAGGGTCCAACTTATTCCGGCAGGCGG
>JAGVGV010000569.1 GCA_020056895.1 Deltaproteobacteria bacterium | reverse complement strand
GAACCCTTGGTTCCGGACGAGGCCTTGGCTCGGATCGGTTCGGACGAAGCGTCCGTGGTTCTGCTCGATTGCCTGAACATGTGGCTCAGCAACCTGATGGCCGGACAGGGGCTTTCGGCCGACCAGGTCGCGGCCCGGGTGGAACGGCTGATCCAGACCGCGCTGGCCTGTCCGGCCCGGGTGGTGGTGGTCGGTAACGAGGTGGGCCAGGGGATCGTTCCCGAAAACCGGCTGGCCCGCGAATTTCGGGACGCGGCCGGTACGTCCCATCAATTACTGGCTCGGGCGGCCTATGACGCCTGGTGGGTGGTGGCCGGTCTGCCGGTGGCCCTGAAACGGGATGGCCGAATATGCGCCGATTTTTGATCGCTCTTCAGTTCCTGACCGTTTTTCGTCTGAGGAACGATCTGGAAGAAACCAGCGCCGACATGGCCCGGGCCGGGGGCCTGTTTCCGCTGGTGGGCCTCTGCTTGGGCGGACCGGCGGCCGCGTTGGCCTGGGTTTTGGGGCCGGTGATTCCGCCGTCGGCCATGGGTTTCCTATTGGTCCTCACTCTGGCCCTTCTGACTCAGGGGCTCCATCTGGACGGCCTGGCCGACACCGCCGATGGGCTGTTTTCCCATCGGGACCGGGACATGAAGCTGGCCATCATGAAGGATTCGACCATCGGCGCTTTCGGCGCGGCGGCGCTCGTTCTGGTCATTGGCCTCGAAGCGTCTTTATTGGGACATCTGGCCGGACCGGCCGGCGCGGTGGGCGCGGTGGCTCTGGTCCCGGTCTGGGGCCGGTTGGCCGTTTCGATCACCGCCTGCCTGTCGGTTTACGCCCGGCCCGAAGGCGGCCTGGGCCGGCCCTTCATCAACCTGACCGGCGGCGGGGACCTGATTACGGCCGGAGGGTGGGCGGTGGTTCTTTCCGGACTCATTCTAGGAGTGCCCGGGCTGGTCACCTGCCTGGTGGTGGCTCTGGCGGCGGTGGCCGGGGTCCGTGTTTGGCGGAGCCAGTTGGGCGGGGTGACCGGTGATGTGCTGGGCGCGGTGGTCGAACTGGGCCAATGCGTAGGTCTTTTGGTGATTACGGTCTTTTTTGCCGTTTGGCGGTAATCGGGGCGCCGAGGGTGAAATCCCCGGTCTGGTCTCCCCTGGCGCCTCCCTTCCCCGGCGCTCTTCTTTGGCCATCGTTCCCACCCCGGCCGCCCGATGTCCGTTCGACGTTGACTTTCTTCATTTTGAAGGCCCCCCCGGGTCTCCAGGCCCACCCGGCTCCGGCCCCTAACCTCGGGCTCCGGCCCAGGGTTGATTGACAGGGGCCGGTCATTCAAATATATTGAGGACATGATGCCAGAGGACGCAAACGAACTCATGGGGGGGGCTGAATCCGAGGAAATCCCGGACGATCTGGACTCCATGGATATCCCCGGTCCCGAAGGCGACAACGCGCTCCCGCCGCTGGAAATCACTTCCGGAAAGCTGCCGGGTCCTTTTGATCCGCTTCGGCGGTACTTGTACGAAATCAGCCGATACCAGTTGTTGACGCGGGAAGAGGAAACACAGCTTGCCCTCCGGTACCGGGAAACCGGAGACGAACAGGCGGCCTTCCGGCTGGTCACGTCCAACCTCCGGCTGGTGGTCAAGATCGCGCTGGAATTCCAGAATTACTGGATGAAAAACCTGTTGGACCTGATCCAGGAAGGCAACGTAGGGTTGATGCAGGCATTGAAAAAATTCGACCCCCAGCGGGGCGTCAAATTTTCATATTATGCTTCGTTCTGGATCAAGGCGTATATCCTCAAATCCATCATGGACAACTGGCATCTGGTCCGGCTTGGAACCACTCAGGCCCAGCGGAAACTTTTTTACAACCTGAAAAAGGAAAAAGACCGTTTGCTGGCGGAAGGGATCGATCCCGGTCCCCAACTGCTTTCCGAACGGCTTCAGGTTTCGGAAAAAGACGTGGTGGAAATGGACCAGCGGCTGAGCGGCCGCGAGGTTTCCCTGGACGCGCCGGTACGGGACGACACCGACGAATCGCGCCTGAGTTTTCTGGCTTCGGCCGAGGAGCCGGTGGATGATATTCTGGCCACCGGCCAGATGATGACCCTGTTGAAAAACAAACTGAACGAATTCCGTAAAACCTTGGGCGAACGGGAGCGGATGATCCTGGACCGCCGCATCCTGGCCGAGACCCCCGCCACCCTGCACGACATGGGGGAGGCCTTCGGCGTTTCCCGGGAACGAGTCCGCCAGATCGAAGAACGCATCAAGGAACGGATCCGAAAATACCTGCTGGAGGAAATCCCGGACCTGGACGCTTCGGATTATCTATCCAGCCTTTAGCGGGACGGGTACGGCCGCCCCCAGGCCCCCTGGTTTTATTTTGGACCACCCCGGAACCGGCCGGTTCCAGGGTAAAGGAAGGTTTCCCTTGCGTTTGTTTCGTAAAATCATCCATCCGGTACTGCTCGCGATGGTGGTTCTGGGATGGGGGTGCGCCCCCGGCGGAACCACCCCCGAGGGTGACCAGGGGAAAGCCGGCCCCGTGGACCGACCCCAGGCCTATTATCACTATTTTCTATCCCAATTCCATTTGGCCCAACGGGACCCCATTTTGGGTATGGAACATCTCAAGGCCGCCATCGAATCCGATTCGAGGTCTTCCTTCCTGGAAGCCGAACTGGCCCGGAATCTGCTCCGAGCCAACCAAGTGCCCGAAGCCCTGGACCACGCCCGCTTGGGAGTGCTCAAAAAGCCTTCCGACATGAAGGCCCGCCTGCTGGTCGCCAGCCTGCTGACCGCCATGAAAAAAAACGAAGAGGCCATGCAGGAATACCAAAAGCTGGCCGACGATTACCCCAATAACGTGGAAGCGCTCCTCTTTTTGGGAACCATGCAGGCCGAAATGGGCCGGCTGCCCGACGCGGAAAAAACCTTTCGCCGGCTTATCCAGGTGCAGCCCGATTCGTACCTGGCCCACTATTACATGGGCCGGGTAGCCTTGGAACGGGAAGATTGGGTGAACGCCGAAAAAGGCCTGAAACGAAGCGCCGAACTGGCCCCCGATTTCGCCGCCGCCTTCAACGATCTGGCGGCGCTTTACGAAAAGCGGGAACGGTGGGCCGACGCCGAAAAAGTGTATTTGAGGCTGATCGACCTGAAGGCCGGCGGGGATATGAGCCGCGCCCGGCTGGGACGGCTGTACTTACGCATTCGAAAAACCCGGGAAGCCCGGCGGGTTCTGAACGAAATGGTGGAGCAATCCCAGAACCCCGAAATGGCCCAGCTTCAGGTGGGCATGATCTATGTGGAACAAAAACGGTACGATGACGCCATCGAGGCCTTCCGCCAGGCCCTGAACCAGGACCCGGAAAACGACCGCGCCCGCTTTTACCTGGCTTCCACTCTCGAGGAAAAAGGTCTCCAGCGCCGCGCCGTCGAGGAATTCCTCAGGATCGGCCCCGAATCCGATCTGTATGTGGATGCCCGCCTTCATCTGGCTTTCCTTTTGACCGAACTCAAGGAAACCGACCAAGCCGTGGAATTGATCCGTGAAGCCATGGAGGAATCCCCCAAATCGGTCCGGCTGTACATGTCTTTGGGCGCCTTGATGGAACAAATGAAGGAATACACCAAGGCCCGGGAAGCCCTTGAAGCCGGATTGACGGTGGAACCCGAGAACGTGGAACTGAATTTTCGGCTGGGCGTGGTTCTGGACAAGCTCAAGGACAAGGACGGCGCCATCCAGCAGATGAAACGGGTGATCGATCTGGACCCCGATCATTCCAACGCCCTCAATTATCTGGCCTATACCTGGGCCGAAATGGGCGTCGAGCTGGATCAGGCCCTGGTTCTGGCGGAAAAGGCTTTTCGGCTCAAGCCGGACAGCGGTTACATCGCCGATACGGTGGGCTGGATTCACTTCAAGCGGAACGATATCCCCAAAGCCTTGGAATATATGAAAAAGGCCGTCGACATGGTTCCGGACGATCCGGTCATCGCCGAACATTTGGGTGATGTGTACGCCCGGAGCGGCCAGTTGGATCAGGCGGCCAAGGCGTACCGCCGGGCGCTCCGGCTGGGGCCGGAGGACGAAAAGGAATTGAGGCGGAAAATTGAAGACTTGCGTAAGAAAACCCTCTGATCGGCCAGGCCGGTTCCGGCCGTTGTTGTGGGCTGTTCTCTTGACCATGCTGGCGGGTTGCGGACTCCTGGGAACATCGACGCGGCCCGTGGACGTTCTGGCCGATGAACTGGTGGCCCGTCTCCGACAAAACGAAACCGTGATTCAGCGTTTCGCCGGCCGGGGCGGCGTGCGGATTCAGGATAAATCCGGCCCTCATTATTTCGATATGATGGTGGCCGTGGCCCGGCCGAACAAACTCCGGCTGGTGGGGTACGATCCCATGGGCCGTCCGGCCCTGACCATGACCGTGGACGGCCGGGAAGCCAGGATATTGGATCACACCCAGAAAAGCCTCCGGGTGGGGCCGGCTTCGGCCCGGAATCTGGACCGTTTCCTGCCCATGGGCCTGGGCGTATCCGAACTGGTCAGCCTTCTATCCGGCGGGCCGGTTCTGGGCCAGCTCCGGCGGGCCAAGGTGGAAGGCGGAACCGAGCTGGGCCGGGAAATCTGGCGATTGGATATTTCCCAGGCGGACGGCAAGCTGGATCAAAGCATCTGGATGACGCCTCCAGGCAACCGCCTCCACCGGGTGGAAGCCCGGGTTCCAGGGGGGGCGGTCAGTCACCGCGTCGAGTACCGGGATCATCGGGACATAGAGGGCCGGATGATCCCCTTCGTGGTCCAGATGGAAGACCTGACCCGGGGCACGACGTTGACGGTTACCTACAAGGAGGTCCGGATCAACCCCGAACTGGCGCCCGAACTGTTTTTCGTGCCTGCGCCGCCCGGCGTGATTCAGGCGCCCTTGGAACCCGAAGGAGATGGACCGGCCTAAACTTGCCGCCGATGCCATGGTCGGCCGTCTGGCCAAGTGGCTCCGGCTTTTGGGATTCGATACCCTATACCTCAAGGACGGCCCCCGGTGGCCGGACCGGGACCGGATGCTTTTGACCCGCCGGACCGAAGGGCCCCGCCAGCCCCGCTTGTGGGGCTGGGCCAAAGTGATCCGCCTGGCGGCCGAAACCATGCCCCTACAGCTTCACGAGGCGGCCGGAGCTTTGGGGTTGACCAGGGAAGACCTGATGCCGTTTACGCGGTGCGGCGTGTGCAACCGGCAACTGGTTTCCGTATCCCACGCCCAGGCCGTCCAGGTGGTCCCGCCGTATGTATGGGCCACGCAGGACCGGTTCCAAGCCTGTCCCGGCTGCGGGCGGACCTATTGGGCGGCCACGCACCAGCGCCGGATCATGGCCGTGATCGATGACCTGTTTCCGGGTGAACCTCGGACGTTGGGTTGATTCGGCTAAAAGAGAGGGCGGGGAGAACCACCATGGCGGTCATGACGGCTCAGATGCTCATCGGACACGGCCATCAGACTCATGGCGGACTGGAACCCACCCACTACCTGTTCCTTTCCACCAACGGCCGCCAAGCCTGGATATTGGCGCCCGAAAACCTGAGCCCCGACGATCCGGCCCGACCCTGGCGGAAGATCATCTGGATCCCCACCGACGAACATACCCTCGAAGACGGTCTCCTGATGCTCGGCCTTCATGTGGTCCAGGACAAGGACCTCATCGCCGCCGCCCGGGACGTTTTCCGTAACCCGGACCTGACCGCGCTTCAGATTCTCAAGCAGGTCCCCGGCCCGGCCCGGGAATTCCTGTACTCCCTGACCCGCCGGACCCCCTTTCACTTCAAAATCATTCTGTCCGTGTTCGCCGGTTCCAGCCTGATTCCCCAACTGGGCCGGCTTCGCGAATATCAACTGGACGTGGATGTCCTGACCTTTCGCTTCGGCCGGGGGTTTTCCCATACCGAAAACCGAATGGTAACCAAGGGTAAACTGGAGCCGTCCGCCTGATTCATTTATAACCGTTCCTTATATAAAAGACTTGATCCGCGAATATTGAAAAAAACCCAAGGACCCCTTACAATTCAAAAGGAGGCCAACGGATTGGTTTCGCGCCGGAAATTTCGCGGCAAAACGAAATGAATCTCGCGGTAACATCCCGAACCACGGCAATACCAGAAAAAGGGAAATAAACGAACGGGCGGGCTGGGTCCTTATGCGATATTTGGGGACCCTGGATTCTCTTTTCCGGTCATGGAGTTATTTAACGATGGAGCCCACGAAAAAAAACAAAATCATTATCGCCGAAGAGGAGCCTCAAACCGCTCAACAGCTGAAAAACATTCTTGAAAAACTGGGGCACGAAGTCCGCGCCGTGGTCCGGACGGGTGAGGACGCGCTTACCGAAGCGGCCCGCCACCACCCGGACCTGGCGGTGCTGGGCGTGGTGCTGGACGGGGGGCTGGACGGATTCGAAACAGCCGAGGCCCTGAGTCAGACCCCGGTGGTCCTGGCCACCGCCGCCATCGACGATTATCTTCTGGGCCGGGCCCGGTCCATCCACCATTACGGGTATCTGGTCAAACCCTATCACGAACGGGATGTGCAAGCCCGGTTGGAAACCGCTTTCCAGGCCGTCCGGACCGAACGCCAGCTCCGGCGGACCGAAGAGCACCTGGCTCAAAGCCGGGACCTGCACCGGTCCCTGTTCACCGCCATGAATGAAGGCGTGTGTCTTCACGAAATCCTGTATGGCCCGGACGGCCAGGCCGTGGATTACGTGATCCTGGATGTAAATCCGGCGTACGAAATCATCACCGGCCTGAAAAGGGAGCAGGTCGTGGGGGGACGGGCATCGGAAATATATGGGACGGGATCCGCGCCCTATTTGAAGGAATACGCCCAGGCCGTGGCGGACGGACGGCCCTTTTCCTTCGAGTTATGGTGGCCGCCCATGAAAAAATGTTTAAATGTCTCCGTGTTCGTTCAGCCCCACGGCCGATTCGGCACGGTGTTCAAGGACATTACCGACCGGAAAACCGCCGAGGAGGAGCTGCGGGCCACCCGAGCCCGCCTCGAAGCCACTTTGAACGCCCTGCCCGACCTGATGTTCGAAGTGGACCCCGACGGCCGGATCGAAGGGTACCGGTCCAACAGGCCCGAACTGCTTAACGCTGGGCCGGAACTTTTTTTGGGTCGGACGCTATCCGAGGCATTGCCGCCCGGTCCCGCCGCGGCCGTCAAGGCCTCTTTGGATCAGGCCGATGCCATGGGCAGCCACCGGGGAACCATTTATTCCTTGGAAATGAACGGGATGGAACGCTGGTACGAGCTTTCGGTGGCCCGGAGGGGCGATCAAATGGACCCCAGCCGCCGGTTCTTGGCTCTGGCCCGGGACGTGACCGAACGCGTGGGCGCGGACCGGAGGGTTTTGACCGCGATCAAGGAAAAGGACCGGCTGCTTCAGGAACTGCACCATCGCGTCAAGAACAACATGCAGGTCATCATCAGCCTTTTGAGCCTGAAAGCCCGGAAATCCCGAAGCACGCTGGTCAAGGAAGCCATTCAGGAAAGCCAGAACCGGATCTACGCCATGGCCCTGGTTCACGAATCCCTCCATGGAGCCGGCCAGCCGATCGGATTGGGGGTTCAGGTGTATGTCCAGCGGCTGGCTCAATACCTCATTAACCTGTACCAAGGGCCCGAAACCGGCATTCAATTGACCATCGAAGTGCCCGGGAATTTCGAGCTGGGCGTGGATCAGGCCATCCCCTGCGGACTCATTTTGAACGAACTGCTGACCAACGCCCTCAAATATGCCTTCGTCGGCCGGGACCGGGGGGAAATTCGTTTGGGCGCCCGGGTCGATGAAGACGGCCGAGCCCGAATCTGGGTGCACGACGACGGCGTGGGTCTGCCTGAAAGCCTGGATTGGCTGAAAACCGACACCCTGGGCCTGTCCTTGGTCCGCAATTTGGCCATCAGCCAGTTAAAAGGGGAATTCCGGCGGGAACCTTCACCCGGTACTCATTTTACGCTGGTGTTTTAAAGCCACCGAAATTCGGCCCGGCCTGCTCCCGGACGGCAAAACCCGTTGGCCGAACGGGCGGGGCGCGTCCGTGAGCCAAGGTTAAACAATTTATTCTAGTGACAAGCCACGCTTCTAGTGTCGGAATAAGTGGTTGCCATAACCCAGAGCGGCTGAACGCTTGCCGACAGTTAACGCATGACGTGTCACCAGGTCTTTCCTCAAAGTTCCAATGCTTGTTCGCGAGAGTGTTCCCCGTTCTTATGGCGGGACCCGGAGTGAAGAACTCCGCTAAAAAAAACCGATTCCGATTCTTCATTTTTATTTTC
>JAGVGV010000597.1 GCA_020056895.1 Deltaproteobacteria bacterium | reverse complement strand
TCCGGTCCCGGCCCAAAAGGTCCTGTTCGGCGATCTTGACCGACGTATTCCCGCCGCCATGCAACACCAGCCGGGGCTCGGACCCGATCAGCCGGGTGGAATACACCCGGACGATCAGGTCCGACGGCAGGTCCGGAAATTGGCGGACATGTTCGCCCACCGACCGGGGATCGTACCGGTCAATCACTTTTGGCCGGCCTTTTTCTTTTCGTCTTTGAAGATTTTATCGGCTTCCTTGACCGATACGTTCTGGTGGACGATGGCCCTGAGGGCGGTCATCATGGCCACGGGACATGGATGCTGCCAGACGTTCCGGCCCAGGTTGAGGCCAATGGCGCCTTTTTGCATGCCATCGTGAACAAAGGCGAACACTTCGCGGTCGGTTTCGGCCTTGGGGCCGCCGGCCATGACCACGGGCACGGGGCAGCCGTTGACCACCTTGTCGAAATCTTCGCACCAATAGGTTTTTACGATGGTGGCGCCGAATTCGGCGGCGATGCGGGAGCAGAGCGCCAGGTACCGGGCGGTGCGTTTTTCCAGTTCCTTACCCACGGCGGTCACGGCCATGACGGGGATGCCGTACCGGTTGCATTCGTCCACCAGTTTGCCCAGATTCACCAGGGACTGGTGCTCATATTCGGCGCCCACGAACACGCTCATGCCCACGGCCGAAACATTGAGCCGCAGGCATTCTTCAACGGAGGTGGTGATGACTTCGTTGGACAGGTCCGGGCTGATCACGCTGGCGCCGCCGGATACGCGAAGGATGATGCCGGGCGCCGCGGCCGGGTCCACGACCGACCGGAGCACGCCCCGGGTCACGAACAGGCCGTCGGCCAGGTGCATCAACGGGGCGATGGTTTCCCCGGGTTTTTCCAGTTTGGACGTGGGTCCCTGGAAATAGCCATGATCGATGGGCAGAAAAAAGCAACGGCCGTCTTCCTTGACCAGACGGCTCAAACGGTTTTTCATTCCCCAGTCCATATTCGTATCCTCCTAAAAAAGGGTGGTGGGCATCGTGAATGGCGTCGATTTTAGCCAACGGCTTCCTTTTCCCAAAAACCATTCGTGGGGTCAAGGATAAAGGTGGGAAGGAAGCCATCGACGACCTGTCCGCTACTGTTCGGGTCCGAAATCCATTGGATTTCAGACGCCGCCGGAAAAAATATGGTAGAATTAATTGGTTCAATTGATTTTCCACGCCTCTGGAATTCCTATTGGATTTTCAAGGCGGACGTTTAGCTCGGTTCTGGTCCTTTTTATTACCCAACGCTGAAAAGCCTCCAACCCGGTGGATGGTTCCTTGGATCACGACCTCTTTCCTTGCTCATCATGGGTCTGGTGAAAGCACAAGGGAAAAATGAAATCAAAAGACGGCAGGGCCAAAAAGCCAAAAGGACCGGTTACGCCCGTCGCCTCTCCCTCCAACGATATAGCTTTGGAGGACCGGCGGGTATTTCCCATCGTGGGGATCGGCGCATCGGCGGGAGGATTGGCCGCTTTCGAAGCTTTTTTTTCCAACCTGCCGGCCGATTCCGAAACCGGCATGGCCTTCGTTCTGGTTCAGCACCTAGCCCCGGACCACAAGAGCATGTTGTGCGATCTGGTGAAACGGTACACCCGGATGCAGGTCATGGAAGTGACGGACGGGATCACTGTGGAGCCCAGCCACGCGTACATCATTCCGCCCAACCGGGACATGACCCTTCTGGACGGCCGGCTTTATTTGAACGAACCGGCGGCTCCCCGAGGCCTTCGGCTGCCCATCGACTTTTTTTTCAAGTCGCTGGCCCGGGACCAGCGGGATCGAGCCATCTGCGTGGTGCTTTCGGGAACCGGGTCGGACGGCGCCCTGGGGCTCAAGGCGATTAAAGGTGAAGGCGGCATGGCCATGGCCCAGGACCCCGCCACGACAGAATACGACGGAATGCCCCGCAACGCCATCGGCACCGGGCTGGTGGATTACGTGTTGCCGCCGGCCGACATGCCCGCGCAGCTCACCGCATACGTGGAACATGCCTTCGGCCGGAAACTCCTTCCCGTTTCCCCTCCCACGCCCAGGGTGGATAACGCCCTAAATAAAATTCTGGCCTTGATCCGAATCCAGGTCGGCCACGATTTTTCCCAATACAAACACAACACCATCGGCCGCCGGGTGGAACGACGCATGGCCGTCAATCAGATCGGGCAGATCGAGGAGTACATCCTTTTTCTTAGGCAGAATCCGGCCGAGGTCAACGCGCTGTTCAAGGATCTGCTGATCGGCGTTACCAATTTCTTCCGGGATTCGGAGGCCTTCGATACCCTGCAACGGGACGTTCTGCCCCGGCTTCTGGCCAAAAAAAAACAGGAAGCCACGATCCGTGTTTGGGCGCCCGGCTGTTCCACGGGCGAAGAGGCCTATTCCCTGGCCATATTGTTCCAGGAACTCCTGGATAATTCCCCAAAAGCGTTGAAACTGCAGATTTTCGCCACGGACATTGACGGCCCGGCCATCGAACAGGCCCGCGCCGGCCGGTACCCCCCCAGCGTGGCCGCGGACATAACGCCGGAACGGTTAAATCGATTTTTCACTCAGGATCAAGACGGCGGCCCCTATCACATCCAAAAGCGCATCCGTGACGTGCTGGTTTTTTCCGAGCAGGACGTGGGGCAAGACCCGCCTTTTTCCCGCCTGGATTTCGTAAGCTGCCGCAACCTGTTGATTTACATGGGGGCAGGGCTGCAAAAAAAAGTCATCAGCCTGTTCCATTACGCCTTGAATCCGGGAGGAATTCTGTTTCTGGGGGGATCTGAATCCGTGGGCGACGCGGGAGACCTGTTCATCACTCTGGACCGGAAAAGGAAAATCTTTCAACGACGGGACACCCACTCCCCCCGGCCGGGCTTGGCCGATTTTTCCCATGCCCCCCTCTTCCCCGGGCTGACGTTGGGGAAGCCCGTCCGCGGCGCGGAAAAGGAAGGACGAGTCAACGTGAAGGATTTAACGGAAAAAACACTCCTCCAACAGTATGCGCCAGCCGCCGCGCTGGTGAATGACCGGGGTGAAATCCTGTACATTCACGGCCGCACCGGCCAATATTTGGAACCCGCCGAAGGGGAAGCCGGGTTGAATATCCTCAACATGGCTCGGGAAGGGCTCCGGACCGAACTAACCATCGCCTTGCGCCATGTGGCGGTCCGGAAGGAACCGGTTCGGTACTCCGGGCTCCGGGTCAAGGCCAACGGCGACACCCTGACCGTGGACCTGATGGTTCAGCCGGCCGCGGATGGGTCCCTCGCCTCCTCCGGGCTGTTCGTGGTCACCTTTCAAAGCGTGGCCAGGGCCGAGCCCCTTCCATCCCCGCCCCAAGCGGGGGGGCCGTCCGGCGATACGGGCCAAGTCCACGATGAACGGATTGTCGCCCTGGAACGGGACCTTCGGGCCAAGGACGAATACCTTCAGACCACCATCGAAGAACTGGAAACATCCAACGAAGAGCTCAAATCGACCAACGAAGAGCTCCAGTCGGCCAACGAGGAACTTCAATCGACGAACGAGGAACTGGAAACATCCAAGGAAGAGCTTCAGTCGGTCAACGAGGAACTGGCCACGGTCAACGCCGAGTTGCAAAACAAAGTGGACCAACTGGTCCGGGCCAACAACGACATGAACAACCTGTTGGCCGGCACGGGCGTGGGCACGATTTTTCTGGATCATCAATCGCGGATCCAGCGTTTCACTCCGGCCGTCACCCAGGTGATCCACCTGATCCAAAGCGATATCGGCCGTCCGGTCAGCCATTTGGCGTCCAATCTGACGGGCTATGACCGCCTGATGGATGACACCCAAAACGTGCTCAACGACCTGATCCCTCGGGAGCACGAAGCCCAATCGAAAAGCGGAGCCTGGTATTTAACGCGCATCCGGCCGTACCGAACTCTGGAAAACGTGATCGAAGGCGCGGTAATCACCTTCGTGGACATCACCGAACAAAAAAAGGCCCAGGAATCGCTTAAGGAATCGGAATACCTGAACCGTTTGGCCACCGTGGTCCAGGATTCAAGCGACGCGGTCATGCTGTTGAACTTCGAAGGCCGGATTCTGGCCTGGAACCCAGGCGCCCAGCGCTTTTACGGATGGACCGAAACCGAGGCTCTGGCCATGACCATTTGGGACATGATTCCGGAATCCCGCCGGGATGAGGTCTGGGATATCCATAGGCGGCTGGGATTGAAAGAAAAGGTGGAACCCTTCCGGACCCAGCGTTTGACGAAAAACGGCCAAGCGCTCGATATATGGCTGACGGCCACGGCGCTGGTAAAAGAGGACGGCCGGCCGTACGCCATCGCCACCACGGAAAAAAGGACGGACCCATTGATGGCCGGCAGGAATCAGGAGTGATCCCTGGAGGTTCCCGGGGAACAACCGGGAAATGGAGGTCGTTTTGATGGACAAAAAACACCCGGCCAACGGTCCGGACGAACTGCGGCAACGGGCCACCCACCAGGCCCTCCACGAATCTCCCGTTCTGGACCTGGAAACCCTGACGCCCGAGGAAACCCGGCGGCTGGTTCACGAACTGAAGGTTCACCAGATCGAATTGGAGATGCAGAACGAGGAACTCCGGCGGTCCCAAATGGAATTGGACGCCGCTCGGGCCGGTTATTTCGATCTGTACGATCTGGCTCCGGTCGGATATGTCACCCTGGACGAAAAAGGGATGATTCTGGAATCGAACCTGACCGCCGCCACCCTTTTGGGTGTTCCGCGCGCCAGCCTGAAGCATCAGCCGCTGTCCCGGTTCATTATTTCCGATGACCAGGAT
>JAGVGV010000380.1 GCA_020056895.1 Deltaproteobacteria bacterium | reverse complement strand
TATCGTGACATTACCCAGCGTAAAACCGCCGAGGCGGCCCTGGTCGAAAGCGAACGGCGGTTCCGCGAAATGGCCGATCTGCTGCCCGCCGTGGTCGCCGAACTGGACGGCCGGGGGTTCGTAACCTGGACCAACCGGCTGGGGTTCACCACCTTCGGCATCGACGCCCAGGATCTGGAAACCGGCTTTCACATCAGCCGGGTGCTGCCGCCCGACGAACTGATCCGAGCCCTCACCGGCGTACGCCGGGTGCTGGCCGGCGAAACCATCGGCTCCACCGAATACCGCATGGTCGTTCGGGACGGCTCCACCATCCCCACTCTGCTGACCGCCGCCCCCATGGAATCCCCCCACCATCCCCACGGGCTCCGGGTCATTGTCCAGGATGTGAGCCGCCAGAAAAAAAACGAAGCGGAACTGCTGTTCAGGACCGCCCTGCTGAACGGCCTTATCGAATGCGCCCCCGAAGCCATCGTCATCATGGATGGAGAAGAACGCATTATCCGAGTGAACCCGGAATTCACCCGCCTGTTCGGCTTCACCCCCGAACAGGCCATCGGACGGAACATCGATGACCTGGTGGTGCCGCCGGAACGGGACGAAGAAGGCCGGGAAGCATCCCGCCGGGGCCGGGCCGGGCAGGCCCTGTTCCTGGAAACCATCCGCCAAGCCCGGAACGGCCGGAGGATTCCGGTATCCATATTGGTGTCCCCCATCCGGGATATGCCGGGCGGCGAGCCGATGTATTTCGCCATTTACCGGGATATTTCCACCCGGATCGAAGCGGAAACCGCTCTCCGGGTTTCCGAAGAAAAGTACCGGGGGATTTTGGAACGGATCCAGGAAGGGTACTTGGAAATCGACGCCGAGGATCGATTGACCTTTTTCAACGATTCCTTTTGCCGCCAAATGGGCCGGGACCGGGAAGCCCTTCAAGGCCAACGGCTCGCGTCCCTGGCCACCCCCCGCGCCGCGGCTCGGGCGGCCCGGGTGTTCGCCCAGGTCCGAACCGACGGCCAACCCGTATTGGCGCCGGATTTCGAAATCGTTCTTCCCGGCGGCGATTTTCGGTTCCTGTCCATTTCCCTTTCCCCCCTGGCCGAATCGGCCTCGAACCTCGGGCTTCGCGGCGTTTCCCGGGACCTCACCGAACGACGGAAGGCCCAAATGGCCTTGCGGGAAAGCGAAGAACGCCACCGCACCTTTCTGGAAACCGTGCCCGATCCGGTGATCGTCCGGGATGCGGACGGCGACGTAACCTATGTCAACCAGGCTTTCACCGACTTGTTCGGGTGGTCCCTGTCCGAGGTCGCGGGGGGGCCCCTGGATTTTATTCCCCAGGAAAACACCAGCGAAACCTGGGAAATGGAAGAAAAGCTGAAAAGGGGGCGGTCGTTTTCCGGCGTGGAAACCCGCCGCCAAACCGGGGACGGCCGCCTGGTGGACGTGAGCGTGAGCGGCGCGGTGTTCCTGGACGAAGAAGGCGCGGTCCGGGGGTCGGTGCTGACGCTGCAGGATATTTCCGAACGGAAACGAGCCGAAAAAGACCTGAAATACGTGGCCTTTCACGACCTGTTAACCGGCCTTCCCAACCGGAAGGCCTTTTATGAAAAACTCGAAGACACCCTCAACCAGGCCGAACGCCGCCGAGCCGACAACATGTGGGCGCTGCTCTTCCTGGACCTTGATAAATTCAAGAACGTGAACGACAGCCTGGGCCACGACATCGGCGACGACCTTTTGCGGGCCGTGGCCGTCCGAGTGAAGGACTGCCTGCGGCGGTCCGACCACATTTTCCGGCTGGGCGGGGACGAATTCACGGTGATTCTGACGAACCTGCACGAAGGCCTGGACGTGGCCAAGGTGGCCCAAAAAATCCGGGAATCGGTGGCCCGGCCGTTCCAGATCAAGGGCCACGACATTTATACTTCGGGCAGCCTGGGGATCAGCGTGTGGCCATCCGACGGCCTCACCGTGGAAGCCTTGGTTAAAAACGCCGATATGGCCATGTACGCCGCCAAGGAGGGCCGGGACGGGTACCGGTTTTACACCGAGGAAATGCACCGGGCGGCGTTGGAACGGATGAAGCTGGAATCGAGCCTCCGGCAGGCCCTGGACCGATGCGAATTCATCCTCCACTATCAGCCCCTGATGGGGCCCGGCGACCAGGTTCTGGGGGTGGAAGCGCTGATCCGTTGGCGGCACCCGGAACTGGGGTTGGTGCCCCCGGCCAAGTTTATTTCCCTGGCCGAGGAAAGCGGGTTGATCGTGCCCATTGGCGATTGGGTGCTCCGGACCGCCTGCGCCCAGACCCAGGCATGGAGAGCTCAGGGCAGCCCGGACCTTTACGTGGCGGTGAACCTTTCGCCCCGCCAGTTCCGGGAAACCGGCCTGGTGGAAGGAGTGGCCAGGGCTCTGGTCCAGACCGGTCTTCCGGCCGATCGGCTGCAACTGGAACTGACGGAAAGCTGCGTCATGGAAGACCCCGAGGAAGCCATCCGGCAGATGAAGCGGTTACGGGAGATGGGCGTTCACCTGTCCATCGACGATTTCGGAACCGGGTATTCCTCCCTCAGCTACCTGCGGCGACTGCCCATCGATACCCTCAAGATCGACCGGTCCTTCATGACCGACGCCCTGGAAAACAAGGATGACCGCGAGATCGTAAAAACCATCATCGCCATGGCCCGAAACCTCAATATCCAGGCCGTGGCCGAAGGCGTGGAAACCGTTGAACACAAGGATTTTCTAAGGGATCAGGGCTGCCAGTTGATGCAGGGGTTTTATTTCAGCCGGCCTCTTTCGCCCTTGGATTTCGAGGCCTTCATGACGCGGTGCGTCCCGACTCCGGGGATTGAGGAAACCCGGAAGGAACCGGGCTGAGCCTTCGCGCCCCAATGCCTAGTGACAAATCACGCTTCAAGTGTCGGAATAAGTGGTTGCCATAACCCAGAGCGGCTGAACGCTTGCCGACAGTTAACACATGACCTGTCACTAGTGACAAGTCAAATGTCAAGTGTCCGTGCGTCCACGGGGCGGCATGGAGCCATTCGAAGTCGGATTCTCCGTCCCCCGTATCGGCCGCCCGTCCTACGGGCCGGGCTTGACAGGGAAGGGAGGGGGGTGGTAGTTTTCATCACTCGTTTTCCGGGGGGTGGACCGCCCATATGAACTCAAAACCAGGGACTTTTCAGGACCTGATCCTGACCATGGAACGCTTTTGGGCCGACCAGGGTTGCATAATTCAGCAGCCGTATGACCTAGAAATCGGCGCCGGCACCATGAACCCGGCCACCACGCTCCGGTGCCTTGGGCCCGAACCCTGGCGGGTGGCGTACGTCGAACCCTCCCGCCGTCCCACGGACGGCCGGTACGGTGAAAACCCCAACCGGCTCCAGCATTACTACCAGTACCAGGTGCTGCTCAAGCCATCGCCCCTGAACATTCAGGATATGTATCTGGACAGCCTGCGATGTTTGGGCATCGATCCGCTGGACCACGACATCCGGTTCGTCGAGGACGATTGGGAATCGCCCACCTTGGGCGCCTGGGGCATTGGCTGGGAAGTCTGGCTGGACGGCATGGAAGTGACTCAATTCACCTATTTCCAGCAGTCCGGCGGGTTCGATCTTTCCCCCATCAGCGTGGAACTCACGTATGGGCTGGAACGCCTGGCCATGTATCTTCAGGAAAAGGACAACGTGTACGACCTGAAGTGGAACCAGTTTTTTTCGTATGGCGACGTGCACCACATGGGCGAAGTGGAATGGTCCAAGTACAATTTCGAAACCGCCGATACGGCCATGCTGTTCAAGGCTTTCGATATGGCCGAAGCGGAATCGAAACGGATGGCCGAAGAGGGCTTGGTGCTGCCGGCCTATGATTACTGTTTGAAGTGTTCCCACCTGTTCAATCTGCTCGACGCCCGAGGCGCCATCAGCGTGGCCGAACGAACCCGGTTCATCGCCCGGGTGCGGAACCGGGCTCGGGCCGCCGCCCAAGGATATGTGGCCCAGCGGGAAGCCATGGGACATCCGTTGATGAAACGTATGGGAGGCGCCCAATGAGCCGCCTGGACCTGATCGTGGAAGTGGGCGCCGAGGAGATTCCGGCCCCGTATATGGCCCCGGCCATGGCCACTCTTCAGGAACGCCTGAAGGAAAAAATGGAAGCGGCCCGCCTGACGTTTGACCGGATCAAAACCTGGATCACGCCCCGCCGCATGGCCTTCGCCGTGTACGGCTTGCTGGACAAGCAGCCGGATACCGTTCAGGAGATTACCGGCCCTCCCGCCCGAGCCGCGTTCGACGCCAACGGCAACCCCACCAAAGCGGCCACGGGTTTCGCCCGGGGCCAAAACGTGGACGTGGCCCGGCTGTTTACTCTGGAAACCCCCAAGGGTCCGTACGTGGCGGTGCGGAAGGAATTTCCGGGACGGCCCACGGCCGATGTGCTTACCGAACTGCTGCCGCCCCTCATCCTGGGTCTGCCGTTTCCCAAGACCATGCGCTGGGGCAAGGGCGAACTGGTTTTCGTCCGGCCCATCCACTGGCTTTTGGCCGTTTTGGACGGCAAGGTGCTGCCTATGAGTTTGGGCGAAATCAAGGCCGGCAACCAGAGCTTCGGCCACCGGTTCCTGCATCCCGGGCCGGTCACCATCACCGCGCCGGATGAATATGAGGCCCGGCTGGCCGTGGCCCAAGTAATCACCGGGCATGCGCAGCGGGAAGAATTGGTCAAAAAGGAAATCGACCGCCTGGTGGCCGAAGCGGGTCCGGGCGTCCGCTTTCTGCCCGATGACGATTTGGTGATCGAAGTGGCCGATCTGGTGGAGAACCCGGTGGGCATTTTAGGCCGGTTCGATGAATCGTACCTCAAACTGCCTCAGGATATCCTGATCACGGCCATGCGGTCCCACCAGCGGTATTTCGCCCTGGTGGACGATTCGGGCCGGATGCGGCCGTTCTTCATCGCCATCAACAACACCCGGGCCCGGGACATGAACGTGGTCCGCCGGGGGCATGAACGGGTTCTTCGAGCCCGGCTGGACGATGCCCGGTTCTATTTCGAGGAAGACCGCAAAATCCGGCTGGAAGACATGCGGGCCAAGCTGGAAACCGTGGTCTTTCACGCCCTTTTGGGAACGTCGTGGGAAAAGGTCCAGCGGTTCCGCCGGGTGGCCGAATTTTTGGCCGACCGGTTGGACCCGGCCGTCAAAGCCACGCTTCTCCGAGCCGCTGATTTGTGCAAGTGCGATCTGGTTTCGGGCGTGGTGGGCGAATTCCCCACGCTCCAAGGCGTGATGGGCCGGGAATACGCCCTGGCCGACGGCGAACCCGAGGCCGTGGCTCAGGCCATTTTCGAGCATTATCTGCCGGTTCGGGCCGGGGGGGAATTGCCCCAGTCCAGCGCCGGAGCGCTTTTGAGCCTGGCGGACAAGATGGACACCATTGTCGGTTGCTTTTCGGTGGGCCTTGTTCCCACCGGTACGGCCGATCCCTTCGCCCTCCGGCGCCAAGCCCTGGGCGTGATAGATCGGAAGAGC
>JAGVGV010000205.1 GCA_020056895.1 Deltaproteobacteria bacterium | reverse complement strand
CTGGTAGTCCCAACGGGAATCGAACCCGTGTCTCCGGCTTGAGAGGTCGATATCTAAGATCGCTAGACGATGGGACCAGGAGTTGGTTTTGGCTGGGGAACAAGGATTCGAACCTTGATAACCAGATCCAAAGCCTGGTGTCCTGCCGTTAGACGATTCCCCAGGGGTAAAGTGATAGACGCAAGGAACCTCGAAAAGTCGTCATTGCATCAAATGATTTCGATGGTTAGAAGGTCTGTGGTAGTCCCAACGGGAATCGAACCCGTGTCTCCGGCGTGAGAGGCCGATATCCTAGACCGCTAGACGATGGGACCATAAGTTGGTTTTGGCTGGGGAACAAGGATTCGAACCTTGACAACCAGATCCAGAGTCTGGCGTCCTGCCGTTAGACGATTCCCCAGCGGCAAGGGCGCACTATAGTCGAAGTCCGTAGCCGGGTCAAGAATTTTTCAACGCCCAAAGTAAGCCTTTTACCAAGGGGGTAAAGGCGGCGCCCGCCGCTTTCGAAGCAGGTAATTCTCAAGGCGCCGATCACTGGCAGGGTCTCGGGATTCCAGAGGTTTCCCAGGAAACACGAGGAGGATCGATCCAGCGCTGGATCCATAACCAACCGACGCGGCGCGGGCTTGAGAACGGCCGCGGTATCGAGACCTCGTTTTCTCAGGGGATTGACGATGGTGGTCTAAGGACGCTTCGGAGATTCGCTCCGGCCTCCGGGATGGAGTCGAAGCTGGATTCCGGGCGATCATTAATCGGCGAAGGTCTCTCGCGGCGTCGAAACTGAGCCGTCAACAGCGGAGGTTGGGTTCTTCGGCAAGCGATGCAACGCCTTTGCCACCTTGATCGGAGGTGCATCCCGTGCCGGCTCCCTCTGTGTCGCCCTTGCCTCACGAGAGGCCGCCGCGTTCCAGGCAACGGTCCTCCTGGTCCGGAGGTCGTCGGTTCGATCCGTTCCCTCGGGGCTTTTACTCGTGCGATAATAGCCCCAATCGCCAGGCCAGGCGACGTTTTGGCGCTTTTCCTTTTCAGGCGCGCCGCGATGCTTCGTAAAAGGGTGGGAAGAATCGAAAAAGCTCTTCCTCCACTTTTTATTCAACCGGCGTACGGCGGCGTTACGCGGCGTATCTCCTTCAGGGTATCCAGTTGAGGTAGTTTTCCCAATCATAATGTCTAGTTGATTATATCCATCCGGTGAGTCCCCGCGGTCGTGCTTCCGTTCCGAATGGCATCCCACCTTCCTTTTCACAATTGAACAAATGAAAAACCGCAAGTACCAAACTTTTTTAATCCCCACCCCCGCCTTGGCCCCTTAACCCGCCTCCGACGATTCTCCTTGCTCCGGGCTGGGTTTATGGCATATAATTAAAAGCGTGACATGTGCCTTTGGGGAGACACGTGCCCTGGGATTGGGGATGGGTAAGTTTTGAGGCCGGCCAAGGCCGGTCCGAAGAACACTCCTGTCAGTGAAAGCCCCCCCGGGACCGTTCCCACTCTGGCTCCTCTCCAGGCACTTTCGAGATAACGCTTTTCTTTTGGGGATGTTTGCATGGCCGCGCCGACCCAACCGCCTTCAAAAACCAAGGGCAGCCTGTCGGGTACGATCAAGGATACCAGCCCGGAGGAATACAAGTACATCATCGGTGAGTACTTGTCCAAGGCCGGCCAAATCACTACGCGCCAGTTCGAGGAAGCCACCAATCACATCAAGAAAAACGGCGGCTTCATCAGCACGTACCTTTTGCGCGAACAGACCATCGAAGAAAACACCATCCCCAACCTGCTGTCCCGCCAATACAATTACCAGGTGGTCAGCATCGCCGAACGGGAGATCGAGCAAAAGCTGATCAACCTGTTGCCCTACGAAATCGCCAAAAAGTATTTCACCTTCCCCGTTCAGCTCCGCGACGGCGTTCTGTTCGTGGCCATGATCGAACCCACCAACAGCCATCACGTGGACGAAATCAAGGGCCACGTGCGGGTGCCGGTGAAGGCGGCGGTCGCCACTCAGCGGGACATTGTCGAAGCCTATAAAAAGTACTACGGCATTCCGGATGAGGAATACCGGAGTCTGGTCAGCACGGCCGATGACGAAGTGGAAGAGGGCCCGGCCACCGTTGACAACCTGGGTGAATTGATTTCGGACGTGGCCGAAGATTTTACCGTCGAGCAGGAACACGACGAAGCCGAAGAGGCCGCGGGCCAGTTTTCCGCGTCGGACGCGCCCATCATCAAACTGGTCAACCAGATCATGGTCAAGGCCGTCGGCGACGGCGTTTCCGACATCCATATCGAACCGTTTGAAAAGCAGTTTTACGTTCGGTACCGCAAAGACGGCACGCTTTTCAAAAGCATGAAACTGCCCTTGGAAATCAAAAACGCCCTCACCGCCCGGTTCAAGATCATGGCCAACCTGAACATCACTGAAAAACGGGTGCCTCAGGACGGCCGGATCAAGATGAAACTGGGCAAACGCAAGGGCGTGGATTTCCGGGTCAGCACGCTGCCCACCCTGTTCGGCGAATCGGTGGTTCTTCGTATTCTGGACCAAAGCGGCCTGAATGTAGACCTGACCAAGCTGGGTTTCACCCAAAAAAACCTTAATCAGTTCATGAAGTCGGTGTACCGGCCCAACGGGCTGGTTCTGGTCACGGGCCCCACGGGTTCGGGCAAAACGGTTACGCTCTATTCCTCCCTAACCCTGAGAAACACGGACGACGTAAAGATCCTCACGGCGGAAGACCCGGTGGAATTCAACTTCCAGGGGATCAATCAGGTCAACGTGGTCAAGGAAGCGGGGATGACCTTCGCCAAGGCGCTAAAGGCTTTTTTGCGCCAGGACCCGGACATTTGTATGATCGGTGAAATCCGGGATATGGAAACCGGCGAAATCGCGGTGGAAGCGGCCATGACCGGTCACTTGGTTTTTTCCACCCTCCATACCAACGACGCTCCGGCCACGGTTACCCGTCTGGTGGATATGGGCATTCCGCCGTACAACGTGGCGGCCGCCGTGGTCATCTGCACCGCCCAGCGGTTGATGCGCAAGCTCTGCCAAAACTGCAAGCAGCCCATTCAAAAGCTTTCGGCCAACAAGTTGATCGAAGCGGGTTTCGACAAGGACGAAATCGGCAGCGTGAAATTATACGAAGGCAAAGGGTGCAACATCTGCTCCGGCACGGGGTACAAGGGCCGGCTGGGATGTTTCGAAGTCATGGAAATCACCCCGAACCTGGCGGAAGCCATCGCTTCGGCGGTTAATGAATCCCAGCTTCGAAAAATCGCCATCAAGGAGGGGATGAACACCCTGCGGATGGACGGCCTGATCAAAGCCAAGCAGGGCTTGACCAGTTTGGACCAGGTTTTGGAAAAAACCGTGCTCCAAAAGGAAAGCCTGCCGCCATACCTGCTTAATCCGGATGAAATGGTCTTTGAAAACGGCGACATCATTATCAAGGAAGGGAATTCGGATACCAACTTTTTCCGGCTGATTCAGGGGTGCCTGGAAGTTTTGAAAGGCAACGACAAGATCGCCGAAATTTCCGAACCCAACAGCTACTTTGGTGAAATGAGCGCCCTGTTGGGCGGCCGCCGGACGGCGACCATCCGGTCCGTGGGCAAAAGCATCGTTAAGGTGTTCCCGGGCGACAAGCTCATGGAAACGTTGGAAGGTTATCCGGAAATCACCAAGCAGGTCATTCACAGCCTGGTGGGCCGGCTGGAAGACACCAACAAGCGGTTGGTGGAAATGGCCAACAGCAAGGCCGAATTGGAACGAACCCTCAAGGCGGCGGCCCCTGGCGCGGCCAGCCAGATGGCTCAACGGATTCCCTTCGCCAAACTGCCTCCGGTTCAGTCGGGCATGTCCACGCTGAGCGGCAACGCTCCGGCTCCGGCGGCTTCCAAGGTAATCAAGGCCGCTCCGGCCCGACCCGCGGTTCCTG